>JAZRPJ010000113.1:0-8429 GCA_045649205.1 Candidatus Flemingiibacterium sp. | reverse complement strand
TGGTTGGCGACACCATCGAGCTTCTCGCCTACTACAGCGAAGAAGAAGTTATCCCCGCATACATTGAAGACACCCTCGGAAAGAAATTTGCCCGTGACGACAACTGGGCTGATATGATCGACACCATATTCGGCGGAATCGTATTCGATCCCTTCCTCTGCTACTTCGGCAATGGATCCGATTCGAGTGCTCTCCTGTACACACCTCCAAGAATGCTTGTTGAAAAGAAAGAAAACACCTTCGCTTCATGGATGGCAACCTACGGTCCGGCTACAGAAGCTTATATTGATGAATTTAACGAGCAGATCAAAGAAGTAGAAGGCTAAAATTAATACCATTTTCTGAGAGAGAGCTTTGGCTCTCTCTCCTTATTTTATCACCGTTTCTGCAATTTACAATTAGTTAACAAATATTCAACCGGTATGTGATATAATTAGTATGTACGGTTTTTTACAGAATCAAATTTTTTCAGGAGGTTTATCTGATGAAAAAACGTATAATCGCACTCATGCTCCTCGCCGCAATGGTTATGGGCTTCACCGCTTGTAATTCCGGCGACAATAACACAACAGACACCACTGATACCCAGGATACCACTGCCGCAGATATCGAACTCCCCGCAGGCATCGAAAAGCAGGACTACGACGGAACTGTTAACATTCTTATGCCCGACTGGTCCCTTTACACCAAATGCTTTGACCCCGGCGAAGATATGACCGACGTACTAAACAAGGCTCTCTATGACCGAGAATTAAAAGTCGAGGAATACCTCGGTGTTGACATTACATACGAGCACATTCCCGAAGGCATCGGTTATTATTACGACAAGATCGTCACCGCAGTTTCTACTAATGACGACCTCTATCAGATCCTCCTCGCTCACTGCATACAGGATAACACTAACATGGCGACCGGCGGTTACCTTGTTGATATGAACAACCTTGATATTGATTTCACCGCAGAATGGTTTAATCAGATTTCCAACGAAGCCCTTGAGGTTGACGGAAAGCAGTTCTTCTGTATTAACGACTATATGATCCCCGACCCTAACGTTATCGTATTCAATAACGATATCGTAAAAAAGCTTTCGCTTGAAAGTCCCTACGATCTCGTTCGTAACGGCGAGTGGACTATCGACAAAATGATCGAAATGTCCAAAGCAGTCACCGCAGACAACGGCGACAGCATTTGGAATCATGAAGATACCTATGGCTTCGGAACTCCCGGCGGATGGTTCCTTATCAGCTTTATCCACGGAGCGGATGTAAAGTTCCTCGAAAAGAATGATGCCGGCGAATTCGAGCTTGTCTTCGGCGATGATAGATCCTACACCCTCATGGAAAAGCTTGACACCCTCTTAAACGGTCCCGATACATATGTCTTCGATTACAGAGGCATCACAGAGCCGGATTCTGCTGCTGCGGAAAAGGCACTTCCCATAGGCAGCGGACGCTCACTCTTCTCAATGCTCTCCTTCAATCTCTTCTGGAGTATCCGCAATATCGATACCGAATTCGGTATTCTTCCTTTCCCCAAGCTCGATGAACATCAAGAAGGCTACTACTCCCTCGATTGGTCCGGTCTTATGTGCGTTCCCTTCTCTGTAAGGGAATCCACTTATGAAATGGTTGGCGACACCATCGAGCTTCTCGCCTACTACAGCGAAGAAGAAGTTATCCCCGCATACATTGAAGACACCCTCGGAAAGAAATTTGCCCGTGACGACAACTGGGCTGAAATGCTCGAGATTGTATTTGACGGAATCGTGTTTGACCCCTTCCTTTCCTACTTCGGATTCCAAGGCGATACGAGCAATCTCTTGTACACACCTTCAAATATGCTTGTTGCGAACAAAGAAAATACCTTCGCTTCCTGGATGGCAACCTACGGACCTTCTTCCGAAACCATTATTGCTGATTTCAACGAGCAGATAAAGAGTATCGAAGGCTAAAATAAATATTTACATTGGTGAGAGATTTCCTGATCTCTCACCTTTTTTGTATCCCAAGCTTGATGAAAGTCAGGAAGATTACATCTCCAATGACTGGACCGGTCTGCAGTGTGTACCAATGTCACTTGACGAAGAGTCCTATGAGATGGTCGGCGATGTAATCGAACTCCTTGCTTACCACAGCGCAGAAGATGTAATTCCAACATATATTGACATAACTCTCGGCACAAAGCTTTCCCGCGATGAAGAATCTAAAGAAATGATCAACCTTGTTTTTGATGGATGCACATTCAATGCAGGTATGAATTACTTCGGTCTTAAGGGTACTGAAGGCGCAAAAGCCATGTTCTACTGCGTTGCTACAATGATTCACCATGATGGCGAAAATACTCTCGCTTCCTTCCTCGCTAAACATATGCCTGTGGCTGAAGTTACTATAGAAGAATTTAATGAAGCTGTAAAAGCGCTTGCAGAATAAATTTGATATTATGAAAAGAGGGACTTAAAAATCCCTCTTTTTGTTGTGTATAAAATAAGCGTGGTGCCAAAAAGCACCACGCCTTTTAATTAACTATGTGCCTCAGCGTCGATCTCGGTATTTGTCATTACCTTTTCGCCATCGGTGATGATCTTTGTCATCATATCACGCTGGACGTAAAATTCGCCCTTTCCGTTGACTGTATAGAACGCGCGGCGTGTGGAATATGGGTAGAATTTGTAAACATAAGTCTGTCCCGCATAGGTTTCGACAGTAAGGGTAAGACCTATATTCTCCTCATCGGAAACAAGTGCATTCAGTTCTTCATCGCTTAAATCCTCGGATACATATCCCTTGTTGTGGACATAGAGAATCGTTTTGTAGAACTGACGGAAATTCTGAACCTCGGGCTTGAAGCCTGTCGTGCGCTCGGTGACTACAAGCTCCTCCTTCTTTCCTACCAGATCAAAGACTCTCGTTGCGGTTTCACTTTCTATAGTCATGGTTTTCACAAGGTCAATGTTCATCATGAAGATCGGCGGATCGATCCATTTGAGAATATCCCATTCAAGGAACTCCAACTTTGCCGCATCCACCTCGGCAATCAAGTTGAATGTGGGAGAAAAGACATAGTAATTACCGTTTTCATTCTTTTCGCTGAAGAAAAGAGGCTGCTCAATACCCTTATATTCGTAGCGCAGACCGTACTCCGGCTCAAGAAGACCGTATTCTTTCAGATCATCCTCGGTGGGTGAGCAAACTACGGTTGTTCCTCCTTGAAGCTCTAAAAGTGCGCTCAAAGCAGTAGAATAGCTCGTGGTGTTTACCGCATAATTAGCAGGATGAAGCATCACATAACTGCTCTGTGCCCCAACTTCACCGGTACTTTCTTTCTCAACATAGTCGATCACCACCTGAAGCTCGTCGCCTTTCATGATAGCGAAATTCTTCACTGTAAAGTAATCGTTCTGATTCATAGGAAGAATGAGAGAAGGTGTCACAAGACTTTCAATGGGAGCTAAAACCGTGGTGCTGAAATCCGTATTCAGAATATAAAGTGCATCGCGTCCGGCGTATCTTACATAGTAACCCTTTCCGGATGAAATCATGTCACCGATGTAGACCTTGTGCACTGTGCCTTTTTTCGTTGTGAGAATGTAATAAGGCAGATCCTCACTTTCGTCAAGACCGTATTCAGCAAAATTTTCACATTTGTCGGCAACGCGCTCATTTGTTATGGTGTAACCCACACCAACAACAAGGGACGAGAACTTCTCCTTGTCGTAAGGTGCAGCCAAATGATCCTTAATGAGAAAATCATTGTATTTCTCATCAAAATAGAAGCTGTAATCTCCGTGCTCGTTGTGAACGTCGATGGACAGAATATCCGCACGCTCGGTATGCTCGAACAGCATAATAGCTCCGTTGGGGGCTCTGACCTCGCCGGGAAGAAGCTCCAATAATTCCTCCTCTTCTTCGGGGCGGATAATATTTTTGAGTATCCATGCGGCAAGGGTTTCGCCGTCGATAATGCTCTTGTCCTCTTCGTAAAGCTTCGCCACATGACCTACATACACATTAAAGGAAATGAATCCGCCAAGAAGTATAGCGATGATAATGAGGAATATGACAATGATCCTACGCTGTCTTTTAAGAACATTTTTCTTCCTTTTCGCGGTGAAGGTTTCATTTTCCGTGGGCGCGGTAAAGAGAGTGGATTCACCGTCCTCGGGAGTAAATTTATTATCGTTTTTATCCGTCATGCGTGCTTTCTCCTAATAAATACTACGATTCCGATTGCAAATACTATAACCGGAATAACCGCTGAAAGCACAACTGTCCATCTTGCGGCATCTGCGGTAGTTATGTCAAGGGCGGTTTCCTCAAAAGGCTTGAGTTTGAGATCAATGGGAACCTGCACCTTGCCGGTTGCCTTCATGAATGTGTGGATAATATCTGCGTTTCCGTAGCTTTGTGTAAGGTACTGGTCGGAGATGAATTCCGATGAGCCGATTGCCAGCACAAACGCCTGATGCTTGACATTGTCAATATATCTTTCCTCACAGCTGAGGGCAACAAGGTTATACTGCCCCGACTCTACAGGCTTGCCGTCAACATACTTCTGGGCATTCTTTGAAGAATATATCGCCGTTGAGGTCTGTCTGCCGTTTCCGGTATCGAAGAGAAGATTAATTGGACGTGCATCGCGGATGATGGTCTTCGGGGGAGTACCAGTTTTGAGGATCGCCTCAACCAGGTTGCCGCCGATGGTTTCCTCTAAAGAATACTGACCGACAATTGCACGGTGCTGTGTATCAATGGAATTTTCGGGATCGCGAAGCTGGGAGTCGTCGAATTCAAGCCCCCATTCGGCAAGAAGTGTTTCAAGTTCGGGAAGCTCACCCGTTTCGGGATCCATAAATACGATCACACTGCCGAATCCGTCGAGAAAATCGTCTATCTTCTCAATTTCGGATTTTCTTCCTGTGGTATCCTCGGAAATCCCCTCGAAATCATAAATGGGATTCGAAATTACAACAAGTCTTGCTCTTTCGTCCATATCCTGCTTTGTAAGGTCGATAGGCTGAACATCATAACCTGCATCGTAGAAAAGCTCGATCATGGAAGCTGAAAGACTCTCGCCATGGGTATTAGTGAAATATGCGATGGGAGTTTCAAGCTGTGTGACCTGAGAAATTGCAGTGATCAGCTTTTTTTCACCGTTAAACGCCCAGGGGGCTGTTGCCGTCTGTGAATCAAAAGTGAAAAGATTTGTAAAGGACATCATACGGTGCTGTGTGCCGTTCTTTGCCTCTACGATCACATGATTTTCATTGATAACCGTAGTAGTCGCCGACTTATACTTGATAATGGCACTGGGATTCTTCACCGGGTCGATGTAGTCATAGGTGATATTATCATACTCCGATGTGATCTCTTTTACAAGCTCGAAGACCATCTTCGTATAGGTGTTGGATTCAAGCTTATCAAAGGGAGCAAAGAAATGAACGGTTACTTCCGATTCAATTTCGTCAAGGATCTCACGACCGGCATCGGTAAGTCCGTAAACCTTATTTTCGGTAAGGTCGATGTACCAGTTATTGTTATATGCAAATGAAGAATATATTACGTTGACGATTACCACAGCGGCAACGACGACTGCGGTAAGAATAACCGCTGTAGTGCCGTATTTCAATTTACGGAAGAGCGCTAATTTATTTTGTGTTTTATTCATGATCGCACCTCCGGGATTAGGACCAACGGCGCTTTTCGTAAATGCGCACGGTCAGGAATATAAATATGAAGCATATAGAGAAGTAGTAAATAAGTGCTGCGGTATCAAGAATTCCGTAAGTAAAGTTAGAGTATCTGCTGAACACGGAGATCCATGACAAAGCTACTCTCACGGCATATGATTCGATAAAGCTGTTGAAGAGATTGATAAGCAGCATGAAAATGAGAATACCCATAGTGCCTATTGCCGCTACGATCTGATTTTCGGTGAGGGCTGACACAAAAAGACCGATGGCAATAAACGCCGCACCGATGAGAAGAATACCTACAGAGCTTGAAATGAGGCTTGCGGTATTGGGTGTTCCGTACTTATAAAGAAACGAAAAATTAATAAGATTTCCGAAGATATAGGTTCCTGCAAACATAGTAAAAGCCGCAAGGAATTTGCCAAAAACCATTCCCATAAGACTTACGGGCGAGGTTAAGAGCAACTGCTCGGTACGGGTCTTTCTCTCTTCACTGAACATCTTCATAGTGAGCATAGGCACCAAAATTATGAAGATGAACATAATCGTTGAGAAATAGCTTCCCACGTTGCTGTTCGCCCCTGCAAGCAGGGTCGCAATCGAAAAGAGTACGGCATTTACCGCAAGAAATACGGCGATAAACACATAGCCGATAGGGGATGTAAAGTATGCCTGCATCTCCCTTTTATATATAGCAAACATTAATTTTCTCCTCCCTCTTGACGGTCAGTATCCGACTTTATCTCAAATTTCGGAGCGTCATTTTTCGGAACAGCAGCCTTGCCCTTGGAATCCACAATTGCTATAAAGATGTCCTCAAGGCTTACACCCTGCTGTTCAAGTCCGATAAGGGGCCATTTCTTTTCAGCAAGCATATTGAAAAGGGGCTTTCTTATATCAACTCCGGCAGAGCTGTCGATAAGGTATACATAGCTGTCATTTTCCCTCTCACCTGCACATTCTGCACGGGTAATTTCAGGAAGGCGGTTAAGCTCGTTTGTAACCTCTCTCTGCGGACCGCATATACGGGCGCGAAGACGTCTGCTTCTGTCAAGGATACTCGCGATGTTTTCTGTCTTTTCATCGGCGATGAGCTTACCGGAATTAATGATAAGTATACGGTCGCAGACCGCCTGAACCTCGGACAAAATATGAGTTGAAAGAATAACGGTGTGATTCTGTCCGAGGGTACGAATAAGAGCACGGATCTCTATAATTTCCTTGGGGTCAAGACCAACTGTCGGCTCGTCGAGTATAATAATACCGGGATTACCCACCAGCGCCTGGGCAATACCGACTCTCTGCTTATAACCCTTGGAAAGATTTTTAATAAGTCTGCCCTTATTATAATCATCGGAAATTTTGATTACCTTGCATATTTCCTCAAGGTGCTTTTTGCGATTTAGCTTGCATCCCTTAAGGTCGTAAACGAAGTTGAGATACTCCTTCACCGTCATATCGGGATAAAGGGGCGGTTGTTCGGGAAGATAACCGATAAGCTTTTTTGACTCCATAGGGTTATCGAGAATATTAATACCGCCGATTTCCACACTGCCGAGAGTTGAGGACATATAGCCTGTAATTATATTCATGGTCGTGGATTTGCCTGCTCCGTTTGGACCGAGGAAGCCTACAATTTCTCCCCTTCCGATAGAGAAGCTGATATCGTCAACGGCGTACTTATTTCCGAACCGCTTGACGAGGTTTTTAACCTGTACCATTTTTAGTCCTTCCTTTTTTGATTAATCAATATATTATCTAAAAAATTATATCACAGAATTTTGAACATTTCTTTAACAAACCGCATGTACTGCCAATATTTCAGCAAAAATTCGCCTTTTCGTCACATAGCGATAACCGACAGCATAGTTCCGCGCAGTCCGTGAGAATATCGGTGGGAGAAAAACAGCTCCGGATGACAGCAGGTGCAGTATTTTGCGATGTCTATACTGCCGTCAGAAATGCCGCTCTCAAGCATAATATGCCGATTCATTGATACGATGTCGGCATGAAGCTTACCGCCTTCGCTCTTAATAAATCTGTCTGCAAAATCTGCTCCTGCAATAGAGCTGACGGAATCGCGAAAATCCTTCCCCACCTCATAACAGCAGGCGTGGATCGCCGGACCTATTGCCACATTAATGTTATCTGCCTTTGCCCCGAGAGCTGTCATTTTTCGTACACACTCGGCGGCAATTCCCGATACAGTTCCCCGCCATCCTGCATGAACTGCACCGATAACACCGGCTTTTTCGTCACACATAAGTATGGGCACGCAGTCTGCCGTTTTTATGCCGAGAGTAATTCCCGAGGTATTCGCCGCATATCCGTCGCATTTTTCGTCGGAGGCGCTGTAATACCCAAGTCCACGGTGGGACTCATTTACGGTGAGCACTTTTGTTGAGTGGATCTGCCCCAGGCTTATGACAGAGTCAGATTTGACACCTACCGCCTCGGAAAAAAGCTCAAGGTTATGAAGAACAGTTTCTCTATCGTCCCCTCTGTCAAAGGAGAGGTTCAGAGTGCTTGTATGTGCCTCCTTGCTTACGCCGCCAACTCTTGTGGCAAAGCCGTGACGGTATGGAATCAGAGTTGATTTTAAGTATTTAACGCCGTTTCCGGCAGTGATTATTTCAAATGCCATAATGCCTCACAAAAGAAACAGTTTTATGATCTTAACTGCACTTCCGTCCGTATATTCGCGAATCTCACCGAGGGCAAAAAATCCGTCCTTACCGTA
>JAZRPJ010000112.1:0-19579 GCA_045649205.1 Candidatus Flemingiibacterium sp. | reverse complement strand
CCTATCACCGCGACAAAAACCACGCCTGCATTTTCGCATGGTCAAAGGGCAATGAAAGCGGCTTCTGTAAGAATTATGTAGAAATGCTCAAATTCCTTCGCGAAAATGACCCAAAGCGTCTGATTCACGACGGAGATGCTTCCCTTGCGTTCGATATGCATCCCGACCATCCCGAATTTTATACTGCTGTTGATATACATTCGAGAATGTATACAGATCTTACCGTAATTGAAAAATATGCCATGGATGAAACAAAGCATTTGCCCTATTTCCTCTGCGAATATCTCCACGCCATGGGCAACGGTCCCGGTGGCGCGGCAGACTACATGGAGCTGTTCTACAAGTATCCGAAGCTGATCGGCGGATGCGTTTGGGAATGGGCTGACCACGCTATCGTTGTGGACGGCGTGCCGAAATACGGCGGTGATTTCCCCGGTGAGCCATATAACTGCAAGAATTTCTGTATGGACGGACTTGTTTCCCACAAGAGAGAGCCTAAAGCCGGTACTTTCTCCGTAAAGGCGGCATACCAGTACATTTCCTGCGCACTTGACGGGAACAAATTAACGGTAAAGAATCTCTACGACTTCACCAATCTTAATGAATACACCTTCAAATACGACTGTGTGGTCGACGGCGAAATAATCGAAACAAAGTCGCTGGCGCTGGATTTAGAGCCAAAGAAGTGTGCCGTCATCGAAGTAAAGACAGCAGAAAGCTGCAAGCTGGGCGCCTTTGTAAACTGCTACCTTTACGACAAAACCGGCTACGAAGCCGCATCAGTACAGCTCGTAATGGATGCGAAGTGCATTCCCGAAATGCTTGCGGGCAAGCCTGCAAAAATAACCGAAAACGAAAATGCTTTCACAGTGGAGGGTGACGGATTTGTCTACACCTTCTCAAAGCTTTTCGGCACAATTACAAGCATCAAGAAAGGTGACAAGGAGCTTCTTTCAGACAGAGTTCGACTCACCGTCATGCGCGCTTCCATCGACAACGAGAGAAAGGCGGATAAATATTGGTATGTAGCTTCTGACGACTGGAACGCCGAGGGCTTCGATATGTTATTCGACAAATGCTACTCCTGCAAATGTGAGGGTAATGTTATCACTACGGTGGGCTCTCTTTCCGCTATAGCCCGTGTGCCTTTCTTAAAATATGAAATGAGCTATGAGTTTTTCGCCGACGGCAAAGTTAAAATCGCCCTTAACTCCGATATCCGCAAGGACTGCACATGGCTTCCCCGTCTTGGATTTGAGTTTAAGACCGCTTATGATAATGATAGCTTTACTTACTTTGGTAGAGGTGAGCTTGAAAATTATCAGGATATGAAGAATCACACCAAAATCGGCTTCTTTGACAGCACAGCGGACCGTGAATTTGTAAACTATTCCCTCCCTCAGGAGCACGGAAACCATATGGATACAAAGCTGCTTCAGATGAAGAACGGTCTGAAATTCACCACCGATGACAGATTTGATTTCAATGTTTCCCACTACTCCGCTCATGCTATACATAAAGCCAAGCATATTGACGAGTTAGTGCGGGCTGATTCGACGATCATCCGAATCGACTACAAAAATTCCGGTGTTGGCTCAAATTCCTGCGGACCGGTGCTTCCCGAAAAATACCGTCTTTGTGAAAAAGAAATCAGAGGCTTCAGTTTTGTAATCGAGCCTTGATGCTCCGGTAGTCTTAAAAAGGCTGCGGCAGATCCTGCCGCAGCCTTTTTCTGCTATAAATCGTAAAAATCTTGACAAAATAAGAAAAATGCTATATAATATAATGGAGTTAATATATTTTACCAACAGAAAAAGGTGAATTTTTTGTTTAAACGCATAATGATTCTCACGGCACTGCTTATAGCAGCTGTCGTGTGTATTGGCGGTAATATTGCAGCATCAAGCAGCGGAGTAACTACTCTCGAAGCACTTGAGGATATGCTTGCCGCCGCAACCTCCCAACGCCAGAACGCCGAGAAGGCTGTGGCAAATGCGGAATCCGGCTATGCAGATGCACTGGCGCGAAAAAAAGCAATTGACGGCAAAATTTATGCTCTCAATCTTGAAATTGACGCCATAAATCAGCTGATATCCGGCTACAATCTGCAAATCGAAGAAAAGAATAATCAGATTGCCCATGCCGAAGCACAGCTTAATGAACATTACGAGATCGTCCGTCAGCGAATCAGGGCAAAGCACGAGGATGGCGGACTTGATATTCTCTCCATATTCCTTGAGGCTGACGGTCTTGAACGGCTTCTTGTGGAGCTGGACAGATTCACATGTATGCTGGATTATGACAAGACTCTGCTTGATTCCTACAATAACGGGCTGAAAGAGCTTCAGACCATGCGCGATGAGCTTAAAGCCACCAAAGATTCCTTAAGCAAGCAAATGGCGGACCTCGAAAATCTTTCCGCAACATTGCAGACAGACCTTGCAAACGCCAATAAATTGGTGGCATCTGCCAGCAATAAACTATCCTCCGCCGAGGCTGATCTTGCAAATGTAGAAAAAATCGAAGCACAGTGCGAAGCCAAACGCCAGGAACTTCTTGCCGGACTTAAGCACACCACCAACGACAGCTATGTGGGCGGCGAATTTTCATGGCCGCTCCCCGGGAAATATACAAAGGTATCAAGCGGATTCGGATGGCGTATCCACCCCGTAACCGGAGCACAGCAGTTCCACAAGGGGATTGACATTCCTGCACCCTACGGCACAGAGATCATGGCTATAAATGGCGGTACAGTGATTGAGTGCTCCTACAACTACGCCGACGGATATTACATAACCGTAAACCACGGCGGCGGTCTTGCCTCCTTCTACTCCCACCTTTCAAAATATCATGTAAAAGTGGGGGATAAGGTGACAAAAGGTCAGGTCATCGCAAACGTCGGAACATCGGGTTATACAACGGGCGCACACCTTAACATAAACATTTACCTTGAAGGTAACGCTGTCAACCCTCTCGATTATTTGAAAAGATAAATCTTCCACCGAAAGGACTATTATATGCCAACAGACAGACAGAAAAAAATACGTAATTTTTCCATAATAGCGCATATCGACCACGGCAAATCCACCCTTGCTGACCGCATTCTCGAATATACAAGAACAGTCGCCTCCCGCGATATGGAAGCCCAACTTCTCGATAACATGGACCTGGAACGTGAGCGCGGAATCACCATTAAGGCAAGAGCTGTAAAGCTCGATTACCATGCACCCGACGGTGAGATTTACGCCCTTAACCTTATCGTCACCCCCGGTCACGTGGACTTCAACTACGAGGTTTCACGTTCACTTAACGCCTGCGAGGGTGCACTGCTTATCGTAGACTCTACCCAGGGCGTTGAAGCGCAAACTCTTGCCAATGCCTATCTTGCTATTGACAACAATCTGGAAATAGTTCCGGTCATAAATAAAATCGACCTGCCTTCCGCCAATGTGGAGAAGGTGCGTGCCGAAATCGAGGACATTATCGGTATTCCCGCCGAAGACTGTCCTGCAGTTTCCGCCAAGGTCGGTCTTAATATCGACCAGGTACTTGACAAGATCATCTCCGACATTCCCGCTCCCGAGGGGGATGAAAATGCACCTCTTCGCTGTCTTATCTTTGACTCATATTACGACAGTTATCTCGGCGTTGTTGTCAATATCCGCGTTGCGGAAGGTACGATTCGTGCCGGCGACAGAATCCGCCTTATGAGTACCGGCGCGGAATTTGATGTGGTAGATGTTGGATATCTCGATGCTTTCGGACTTAAATCCGGTGAATATCTCTCTGCCGGTGATGTCGGATACATTACAGCCTCCATCAAATCTGTCAGCGACACCAGAGTGGGTGATACTGTCACCCTTGCAAATAATCCCGCAGAAGAGCCCCTGCCCGGTTTTAAGGAAGTACGCCCTATGGTTTACGCCGGCATTTACCCGGCAGACGGCGCGCGTTACGGCGACCTTAAGGATGCCCTTGAAAAGCTGCAGCTCAACGATGCTGCACTTACCTTTGAAGCTGAAACCTCGGCGGCTCTCGGTTTCGGCTTCCGCTGCGGATTTCTCGGTCTTCTTCACATGGAAATTATCGAGGAGCGGCTTGAACGTGAGTTCAACCTTGACCTTATCACCACCGCCCCCAGCGTTATTTATAATATCGACCTCAAAAACGGCGAGCAGAAACGTATTGACAACCCCTCAAACTACCCGAATCCCGATGAGATCGACGTTGCATACGAGCCCATGGTAAAGGCAAGCATAATTACCCCTCCCGAATATGTAGGCGGACTTATGGAGCTTTGTCAGGATCGCCGCGGTGTGTTCATAAATATGACCTACATCGACACAGATCGTGCCGAGCTTCACTACAACCTTCCTCTTAACGAAATCATATACGACTTTTTTGATGCGCTGAAATCCCGTTCAAAGGGCTACGCATCCCTCGATTACGAACTTTCCGAATATGTTCCTTCAAAGCTGGTTAAACTTGATATTCTCCTGAACGGCGATATCGTGGATGCCCTGTCATTTATTGTACACGAAGAAAAGGCATATGGCAGAGCGAGAAAGATCTGCGAAAAGCTTAAAGATAACATCCCCCGTCAGCTCTTTGAGGTACCCATTCAAGCAGCTATCGGAGGCAAGGTCATCGCCCGTGAAACGGTTAAAGCCATGCGTAAGGACGTCCTTGCCAAATGCTACGGCGGCGACATAACAAGAAAGAAAAAGTTGCTTGAAAAGCAGAAAGAGGGCAAAAAGAAGATGCGCCAGCTCGGCTCGGTAGAAGTTTCTCCCGAAGCATTTATGGCTGTCCTTAAGCTCGGCGACGAAGATTAAGCCATCCCTATCCCACAGAAAGGAGCTTTCACAAAAAAGCCATTACCGTGATATGTTAAAAAAGAATCTTGGAATTTATGTCCATATTCCCTTCTGCCATTCAAAGTGTGCTTACTGCGATTTTTATTCCCTCTCGGATGCAGATGCGGATTTAATGCAAAGATATGTGGATGCCCTTCTCCTGCAAATGGAGGACTACCGCGCCGCCGCTCAGAATTACATTGTTGACAGCGTATTCATCGGTGGAGGTACTCCGACGGCACTTCCCGTTAACGCAATGTGCGACCTTATTTCGGGTATCAGCCGCAACTTCAAGCTATCGAAAGACGTTGAGTTTACAATGGAGGCGAATCCTGCCACCGTCAGCCTTGAAGCACTGACAAAATACAGAAAAATGGGGGTAAACCGACTCAGCTTCGGTCTTCAGAGCTGCAATGCCGACGAGCTTTCTGCCCTCTCAAGAATTCACTCCGCAGAAGATTTTGAGGCGAGCCTTGCCATTGCGAGGAAAGCCGGATTCACTAACATCAACGCCGATGTAATGTACGGAATCCCACTCCAGACAGCGGACAGCTTCAACCGCACCCTTGATTTTGTTACACGCCTTGGGGTTGAGCATATTTCTGTCTACGGACTGAAAATCGAGGATGGCACCCCTTTTCATAGAATGCGCGACTCCCTCGTTCTTCCCGACGAGGATACGGAAGCGGATATGTACCTCGACTGCATCCGCTACATGGATGTAAAGGGCTTCCGTCACTATGAAATCTCCAATTTCGCCCTGCCCGGCTATGAATGCCGCCACAATTTAAAATATTGGCAATGCGAGGAGTATCTCGGCTTCGGCTGTGCCGCACATTCTTATTTTTCCGGCATCCGTTTCTCAACCAAGCGTGACCTTATGCTGTACATTGATTCTATGGAAACGGACATAATTAACGGTACACCCCTGATAAGCGACGGTGCTTCCATAACCGAGGCGCAGATCAGAAATGCCGGACCGATAGATGAGCTTTACACCTTAACTCCATCGGAACGGATCGGCGAATATATCATGCTCCATCTCCGCCTTACGGAAGGTGTTTCCGCCTTGGAATTTGAGGCTCTTTTCGGCATGAATTTCGACGGAATTTATGGCAGACGTCTGCAGATCTACATAGACAACGGCTTTATGACATACAATGGCGACAGATATGCTTTCACCCCGAAAGGTATGTATGTCAGCAACTACATCTTATCCGCAATTTTGGATTTTGACGAGGAAAGCCGTATTGTAGGCGGTATCGCCGACGGCTCTGACAAAGCTTAATAAATCCTCATGAAGAAAGGAAACTTCCATGAACGAGAAATTTTACACTGACCTTGACGGGCTTCTCCGTATTCCCAGCGTAGCCATAGACGGCGACAAAGAATACCCCTTCGGCAAAGACTGTGCCGTTGCACTTGATTATATGCTTGATCTCTGCGCCTCTTTCGGCTTCCGTACAAAGAAATGCGCAAGTTACCTCGGATATGCCGAAATCGGTGAGGGCGACGAAATTGTAGGAATCCTTGCCCACCTGGACGTAGTACCTGCAGGCAGTGGATGGGATTATCCCCCTTTCGCCCTTACACGTGCTTCTGTTGACGGTGAGGACCGCCTTATCGGACGTGGAGTCGAGGATGACAAAGGACCTGCTCTTATCTGCGTTTACGCTATGAAAAAGCTTCTTGACGACGGGGTCAAGCTGAACCGCCGTGTCCGCATAATCTTCGGTCTTACAGAGGAGCGCGGCGAATGGCTCGATATGCAGTATTACTGCGAAACGGAGCAGCTTCCCGTTGTAGGATTCACTCCCGATGCCGGCTTCCCTACCGCTTACGGCGAGAAGGGTATCGCCCATTTCGCTCTCACTCTGCACGACGGCGGCGTTGACACGGTAAAAGGCGGCAGTGCCGCAAATATGGTGCCTGATTCCTGCATCTGTGAGATAGACGGCAAGACCTTTGAAGCCGAGGGCAAATCCGCTCACGGAAGTATGCCGAAGCTCGGCAAAAACGCCATTATCGCCTGCATGGAGAAGGTTAATAAAATTTCCCCCTGCCCTATTTCCAAATTTGTCACCGCTTGCTTTGATGAACGGTGCGATGGCTCTCTCCTCGGATGCGCCTGCTCCGATGAGCCAAGCGGAAATTTGACACTTAATCTTGGCGTAGCATCTGCGGATGGAAAGGCTGTAACATTGGTTATTGACATCCGCTATCCCGTTACCGCTGATTTCTCGAAAATCACTGAAGCAATCGAGAAAAAATGCGATGAATACGGTGTTAGCGTAGAGCTTCTCGAAAACAAAGCACCTGTTTATTTTGACAAGAACGGTCCTTTAATCACGGCACTCTGCGAGGCGTTCAAGGAACACACCGGAAGCGACGCGGAGCCCTTCGTAATGGGTGGCGGCACTTATGCCCGTGCTATGCCGAATATCGTATCCTTCGGTCCCGGATTCCCCGGTGCACCGGAAACCGCACATCAGAAGAACGAGTTCTTCCTTGACAAATATACAGACATCGCCTGCAAGATCTATGAAGATACCATCGTCCGCCTCTGTGACGTAAAAATGTAATTAAGGAGATAAACAATCATGGCATTTAACGAAAAGCTTCGCGAATATGCGAAAATCATAGCAAATCTCGGCGTTGCCGTTACCCCCGGTAAATATGTGCTTCTCCGCTGCCCTATTATTGCGGCAGAGCTTGGCAGAATGGTTCAGGAGGAGTGCTTTGAGCTTGGTGCAAAGGATGTTATTTTCATGTGGAATGACGAAATTTCCGCACGTACACGTCTTGACAAAGCCGACATTGAACAGTTCCGTACACTTCCCGAATGGCGTGCTGAATCCCAGAACTACTATGCCCGTGAGGGTTGTGTGGCAATTTCGATTATAGCCGAAGACCCCGACATTTTCGCAGGTGCGGACAGCGAAAAGCTGAAAGCATCCACTCTTGCCAGCCACAAAGCATTCGAGCCCTTCTATAAAACAATGGATCAGGGCGGAATACGTTGGACTGTTGCTGCATACCCCTGCGAGGCATGGGCGAAAAAGGTATTCCCGGATGAAACTCCGGCAAATGCTGTCAAGAAGCTGTGGGCGGCAATTTTCGCCACCTGCCGTATCGGTCGCGGCGATACCGTTAAAAAATGGAAAAAGCACGATCGCGTACTCAAGCGCCGCGCGAAAATACTCAACAAAGAAAAGTTCGCTGCCCTCAGATATAAAAACTCACTCGGTACAAATTTCACTGTAGGGCTTGTTGCCGGTCACATCTGGAAGGGCGGCTCTGAACGTTGTCGTGAGCGTGTTAACTACTTCCCGAATCTTCCCACCGAGGAGATTTTCACTATGCCCGACTGCCGTGTGGCTGACGGAAAGGTATATTCCGCAATGCCCCTCTCTTACCAGGGTGAGCTTATCGACAAATTCTGGCTTGAATTTAAGGACGGTAAGGTTGTAGATCACGGTGCTGAAACCGGACTTCGTGCTCTCGACCGTCTTCTCGACACCGATGAGGGTTCAAGAAGACTCGGAGAGGTTGCACTTATCCCTAACAATTCGCCGATTTCCAATATGGGAATCCTTTTCTACAACACCCTCTTTGACGAAAACGCATCCTGCCATCTGGCTCTCGGATCATGCTATCCCGACACCAAAAAAGGCGGAGAAAAGCTTTCAGAGGACGATCTTCTGGCAAAAGGCGGTAACAAGAGTGCAAATCATGTTGACTTCATGATCGGCACCGCAGATATGGAAATCGTCGGTATCAAAGAAGACGGCAGCGAAGTTAAAGTATTCGAAAAAGGCAATTTCGTTATATGAGTTTGCTGACAATACAAAAGAGGGTGATGTCCGCTGGACATCACCCATTCTTTATTTTTATCAGTTTGAAGCTTCTGCTTACTCAGCTTCAGTTGTTTCAGCTTCATCTACATTATCAACCAGTGTTGCATTGTCAACGATGAATACAGGAATCACGTCCTGGATCAATATAACTTGCTTGATATATGCCTCGCCGTAGTCCTCAACATATCCTGCATACGCAGAAGCAGTTACGTCTTCAGAGGTGATAACGATATTCTCTAACTCTGCGATTGCCTGAGCAACGAGATAGAACTTCGCCTCAGTTATGTAATTCTCCATCTGCTCTTCATAATATGCATCAAGGGAATCATAACCGCCAACATTCTTGAGGAAGTCTTCAAGAGTCATTCCGTAAGACTTAGCATAGTTTGTATACTCAGCCTTATCTCTTGCCTTGAAATACTCAATAACGCTGTCCGGAATGTTCTCACAAACCGCCTTTTCAGCAACAGTGTTAAATGCCTCACTTGCCTGAGAAGCAATAAGCCATGCACTGATGTCAGCTATGAGATCTTCCTTGGTATCAAAACCGTATTCTGCGGCGATTTCGTCGGTAAGCTCTGCTTCGATCTTATCACCCTGGATGTAGTTAACGGTGATATTAAAGACTGCAGGCTTGCCGCTGAGATCGGTGTTGTTCGGATAGGGATCCGGGAAAGTAACGTTGATATCAAAGGTTTCGCCGGGCTTGTGACCGATAAGCTGATCGAGGAAGCCGTCGATATAATTGGTAACACCGATTGTAACATCAGTGCCCTGACCGCCGGTAGAGCCGCCTTCAAAGGGAACGCCGTCAACAGAACCTACATAGTCGATATTAACTGTAGTTCCGTCCTCGATTGTGCCTTCCTTAATCTGTTCGTAGGTTACATACTCTTCGAGAATAATATCGATCTGTTCTTCGATATCCTCTTCGGAAGCCTCTTTAACAGACTTCGGAAGCTCGATTCCCTTGTACTCAAGGGAAGTTACAATTTCGGATGCCTTAACTCCCTCGAAGAATCCGTTTGCATCAAGTCCTTTAATAGTAAGAGAGGTATCACTAGGGGCGGTTGTATTATTGCAGGCAACAAGAGATGTTGCCATAGCCGCCGCCATAACGAATGCGGCAATACGGGTAAATTTCATTTTAAAATCCTCCTGTATATTATCATACTTAACTATTATACAACATTTTCTCCGTCTTGTCAATATAATTTTCATCACTTCAATATATTGACGAAATTAATTTACAAATTATAGAAATTGAACAAAAGCCGCACGGATCTATGCCCGTGCGGCTCTTTCAGCTATTTACTTCATGAGGCTGTCAGCGAGCTTAAGAAGCTCGTCAAGACAAACAACGCCGCTGGTAGCATCAACTGCACGCAGTGAGGATACCGCTGTCATCTGTGCATATTTAAGCACAGTATCGTCATCAAGTCCCTCGTGGATCGCGTAAAGTGCTCCCGCGCAGAATGCATCGCCTGCACCGGTTGAGCCTTTTTTGAAGCCCTTCGGCAGAGGCCATGATTCCTGAATTGTCACTTCGCCGTTAGCTGCTACACACACTCCGATATCCGGAGTGTGGATGATAACTCTGTCCCTAACGCCAAGCTCAAGGAGCTTCTTTGCAAGGGTAGGAAGGTTGTCGTCGGTGGGCTCGATCCCGCAGAGCTTGCCTGCTTCAAGCTCGTTGATAATAAGATTATCAACATAAGGGAGGCAAGGAAGCACACACTTATATCTGTCGGAATTTTCGCTTACGAGGTCGATGGAGGTGGAAATGCCAAGCTCCTTTGCTTTTTTGAGGATCTTCAGTCCCTCGCCGTTATCAACGGCATCAAGAAGGAGGAAGTATCCGAGGTGGAGCATCTTACAAGGAAGCTTATCCCAGTTGATATCCGCCTCACAGAAGGTTGCGCTTGCACCGGGATAGGTGAAGAATGTGCGCTGTCCACCAACTACGGTCATAACGTCCGTAAAGCTGGTTTTTCCGCCACCATCCACAACGATTCCGTCAACGTCAAGCCCTTCTTTTTTGAGAGTTTCAATGGAGAATTTACCTTCGTCATCGCCGCCGACCTTGCCTACTGCAAAAACGGGGAAATCGGGGTTAATTCTCTTTAGATCCACGCCGTCGTTGGGAACAAGTCCGCCGAGGGCAATGGAGATATTATTAATCTTGGTAAGCTCGCCGGCACTTGGATAAGCTGAAATCTCATACAGCTTATCAACCAAAATCGTACCTGCGACAGCTATTCCGCAACGCTCTGACATATTAGTTGCACTCAGCTACCAGAGGACCTGCAAGCTCGGAAAGGAAGAAGAGCTTACCGGGAAGAGTAGGAATGTAGGAAGAGGTGATCCAAGGAGTCTTGCCGTATCTGAGAGTCATCCAGAGGGAAAGCCCCTGCCACTGCATTCCGCGTCCGAGAGTACCGTCAGCACCGCCGATGGCATAGTCAGCCTTAAGGAAGAGGCCGGGGCCGATGGTGTTCGCACGGCAAGGAACGAGGGGGGTTCTGGACTTGTAGCTGGTGGGAGCGTTCTGCTCAACGGTAAGAGGATGGATCTTTGCAGCTATGCGGTAAGGAGCTGCTTCCCACTCTGCTGCGGTTGCGTAATCAGCTGCGAAGGTAGGCTCCCAGAATGCGATGTGGCACATTCTTCCGATACCGTAAACGAGAACGAGCTTTGCGCCTTCAGCCTTGAGAGCGTCGATCTTTGCAGGGTAGGTAGGAAGATTATCCTTGGTTGCGAAGTTACGCTGATCCTTGGGAACGGTGAGTTCTCCGAGAGGATTGAAAAGTGCCTGCTCCATAGCGTACTGGAATGCGCCGGGATTATCGGAAGCGAGGGTGTTGCCTTCGCTGTCAGCCCACTCGTCCATATTGAAGGTGTAAACGTGAGAGCAGGATACATTCCAAGCCTTGAGGAAGAATACCACCCACTTATACATACCCATAGGACCTACGGGGAGAATGAAAGCGATCTTCTCTTTTCTGTCAGCCGCAAGCTTTATCTGCATTGCGATCTCGTGCCCCATGTAGGTTTCAAATTCGCCGAGAGCTTCGCACTTAACGGGTGTGAAGCCAGGATTCCAGTGAGCCTGACGGTCGCAGATCTTTTCAGGTGCGTCGATGCAAGCATCAATTTTGTCGAAGTCCCATCCTGCAGGATAGAAGCCTTCGAGGGCAGAGCCTTTTACTGTGTCGTTGAATTTCATTTTTATGTATCTCCTTTAAAAATAATATTTTCAGATTATTAAAATTGACCCAATTCGAATTTGTGTTCCCAGTTGAGTGCCGTCGGCATAAAGGCTCGCCCTGAGGGAGAGCTGTCAGCGCAGCTGACTGAGAGGGAAAATGAGGAATTATTATGTGTTTATGCCAAGTTTCTCGGTAGCCCTCTCTGCCACACCTTCGGTGTGCCACCTCTCCCATAGGGGAGAGGCTTTGATGATGTCAACAACGCGTCGGGAACGCAAAAGATAATTGAATTTTAGTAAGTATTACTTACGGCAGGTATCTCTTGGTAGTGCCCTTGAGGTAAACCTGGCACATACGGAAGCCCTCCGCATAGTCTGCAGCGCACTGATATCCGCGGAAACGTGCGCAGGTCTTAACCATATCCGGGAAGTCAACGTTGTCATGCTCACGCATCCATACGATCTGGGATGCATGGCATTCAAGCATTTCGAGCTTCTTGTCAATGTGCTTTGTTACGTCAACAAACTCGGTAGGATTGAAGTTTACGCCGCAAAGGCTGTCCATGTAGTAAACGGGCACAAGACGGGCAGGCTTGTCGGTCATAGGGGGATAATGAGGGCAGGTTGCCGCAAAGCAAGCGTCGAAAACCAGCTTCGAGGTTGCAACGTGGTCGGGCATATAGTCATCGGGAGTATGAGTGATGATGAAGTCAGGGTCAACCTCACGGATCACCTTAACTACCTTGTCGCGTGCTTCCTTGTTGTCGGAGTAGATGTCGAGGTCGTGGAAGCCTCCCCACATAGCCTCAAATCCGGCAAGCTCACAGCTCTTCTTAAACTCCTCACGGCGCATAAGACCGAGCTCATCGGGCATGATCACCTCGTGACCCAGGTTACCGTCGGAAAGATGGCAGACAACTACGCGGTCGCCTCTCTCTTTGCAGGCAAGAAGTGTGCCGGCACAGGCGATCTCCATATCATCGGGGTGTGTGCTGATGCAAAGTACTGTATACATAACTGTATCATCCTTTCGTTTATATCAAAGACATTTTATTTAATAATTTACTGAAGATTTGCGGAAATCTTATCCATCCATGCGGTAACAGCCGCTTTTTCTTCGGGCTTCACGCCGCCGAGGAAAGGAATACCGCCCTTTATGTAAAGCACATCCTCAATAGCATTTGCTCCGGCACCGCGAACAGCATCGATAAGCACCTTCGCACCGGATTCGGGTCCGTCGATGATGAAGGCTACATTAGCGCATCTTGCCTTTGTAAGCTCCTTGCAGAAAAGCACAAGGGAATTCGGGGCATCGTTTCCGACGGTTGCAAGAATAACTACAAGGCGCTCCTTATCGCAGGAATATGCAGGGGGAATCTTGTCCATGCAGTTAACTTTTTCGGTTGCGTACTGATTTGTGATTATGTCGGCAATATTTATGAGTTTCTTTTTGCCGGTGGAATAAAGCACACGCATTTTCATAATAATTTTCTCCACTTTCTTTGAAAGGTTTATTTTGTATCCGTGAGTGGCGGCAGAGCGCACACCTCTCACATTACTATCTTTAATTATAACACATATGTTGTGAAAAGAAAAGTGGTATGGCAATAAATTATATTTTTCGGCTTATTGACTATAATTATCAGATTTTTTTGGGCATTTTGACAAGATTTTTTTACAGCAGTCCTTTAACGATTCCAATAATCGCCGTGCCGTATTTCTCTGCCTTTTCAGAACCAATTCCGCGGACCTCCAAAAGCTCAAGCATATTCTTCGGCTTACGCACCGCAAGGTCGCGAAGTGTCATGTCCGTAAATATGACATATGCCGGCACCCCCCGTCTGTCGGCTACATCTCTGCGGAATTTACGCAGCTTTTCGTAAAGTGCACCGTCGATATTTGCCTTTGAAAAATCGTGCACCGACGAACGGTTTTTCGGCTTCTTCTTCGGAGCTTCCTTTCTCACTTTGAGGGTCATCTGCCCTCCCGAGGCTATGAATCGGTTAAGCGACGGATCAATAGACAGTGTGGGATAAAGCCCCTCGGAGCGAACAAGGAATCCCGATTCCTCCATCCGTGAAATCACGTCCCGTATAATGCCGGTGGGCACGTCCGAAAGCATACCGAAGCATCGGCTTTTAAGATAGCCTAAAGAACCCATCCGTCCGTTGTCCGTACCGTGAAGCAGATCGGCGATAAAGCCTCCGCCGTACCGCTCTCCGCTAAGCTCAACCGCCATTCGAACAGCACGGACTATGTCCGTGACATCGCGTACCTCCGCTTCTCCGCGGCATGAGGAGCACTTGCCGCACGCTTCCCTCTTCGACTTCTCTCCGAAATATCGCAGAATATATCCGCGCAGGCACTCTGTGGTTTTACAATATGATATCATCTCTTCAAGCTTTTTGAGCCTTCTCTCCCTGGCAGCCTTAAGACTTGCCGGATCAAGCTCTGCATCGGCATCGGTGCCGTTTTCTATGATAAATTTCGCTGTATGTATATCCGCAGGACTGTATAGAAGTATGCAGTCGCTCTCGCTTCCGTCACGGCCGGCACGCCCCGCCTCTTGGTAATATGCCTCCATTGACATGGGCATATTGTAGTGGATTATGAATTCAACGTCCGGCTTATCAATTCCCATCCCAAAGGCGTTTGTGGTGACTATTATAGGCTTTGTGTCCTTTATGAATGCATCCTGATTCTCGGCTCTCACGCTGTCCGGAAGCCCGGCATGATAGTAGGTGACAGGGTATCCGGCGTTTGCCAGCTTATTGTACAATTCCTCCACGGTCTTTCTTGTCATTGCGTAAATTATGCCCGCCTTGCCGAAATTTTCGTCGAGGTAATTGCAAAGAAAGTCGTATCGTGCCGAGGTTTCGATGACACCGAAATACAGATTTGGCCTGTCAAATCCGGTGGTGATCTCAAAGGGCGATTTCAGCTGTAAAAGCTCACGGATATCCTCTTTTACAAGTGCTGTGGCAGTTGCGGTAAACGCCGCTACCACAGGGCGTTTATGAAATCCCTTTACAAAATCGGCAATGTCAGTGTAGCTTGTTCTGAAATCGTGCCCCCACTGGGATACACAGTGAGCCTCGTCCACCGCCACAAGGGAGATATTCATATCGCTGACAAGCTCCAAAAATCCGTCAGTCATCAGCCTTTCCGGGGCAACATATATGATTTTATAAACGCCCATACGGACGTTTTTAAGAGCCATTCCGTACTGCTTTGGGGTAAGCGAGCTGTTAAGATATGCCGCACGTATGCCGTTCTGATTAAGAGTGCCAACCTGGTCCTTCATAAGGGATATCAGCGGAGATATTACAAGGGTGATTCCGTCAAACATAAGCGCCGGAATCTGGTAGCATATGGATTTCCCCGCGCCGGTGGGCATAACCGCCAGCACGTCCTTTCCGGCGACTATACTGTCGATGATTTTCCCTTGTCCTTCACGAAAGGAGCTGTATCCGTAGTAATGCTTCAGTATGCTATGCTTGTCTGTCATTTTTTCTACCCCTTTCATAAATTATCCGTTATATTAATTATACACCATAACCTGCGAAAAGTAAATATATTTTCCCATTTACGCAAGTGAAAAATTTCCCGGACTCTACCCTTAAGTAAAATCCGGGAAATAGGAAAAATCTTTTATTTGCCGCTGTTTTTCTCTTTTTTCGATTTATACTTAAGCCTTGTTGCGTTTCCACCTCTTATATGCCGTTCCGATTTATTTGTTAAAAGTATTTTCTGAACTTCTCTGTGAAGGCACGGATCTATTACCGCAAGCCGCACGGAAACATCCTTATGTACAGTGGATTTGCTCACACCAAACACGGCGGCGGTACTCCGCACCGTACTTTTTTTCTCGATTAAATACTCCGCAAGCCTACGCGGACGCTCATCTGCGTCGAAATACAAGCAACTCACCTCGTTACAGTCGCTCCACCTTAAATGATGGGCTGTAACACTATATGCGAAAGTCCTGTATTTAATTACTTATGAGGTGACATATGGTATATTTTCCGTAAATTTCTGCGGCAATTCACAGAATATATATTATTCGGACATGACTTTTGTCACATATGTATGGTATAATGGTAATATACGATCCATCTGCCGGAAAGGAAAAGAAAATGAAATTAAAATCCGCATTGACTGCCCTTACCCTTACCGCCATGCTCATAAATACACAGCTTTCCGCTATGTCATACACGGGCATCGGTGATGTAACTTCAATTCATCGCGACACCGTTGGCGACGGACTTCGCTACTCGGAGTATATCTCCGTGGACGTAAACGGCAAGCAGCAGAAATCCTACATATTCGAATATAAGCCCGGCAGAGGTGTTATTCCCATAATAAATTACGGAAAAAAGGTTTACGGCATGGACAGGCTTTCTGCCCTTGTCAAGGACGCAAACGAAGACGGACTACATATTCTCGGTGGCATAAACGGCGATTTTTACAGTATGCAGACTGGTGTACCTCTCGGCGTTATGATTGAAAACGGCGAACTTATTTCCACCGACAACGGGAACTATGCCCTCGGTTTTCTTCCCGACGGCAGTGCAATTATCGGGAAGCCGGAAATAAGTGTAAGCTTCACCAATCTTACAAAAATGTCTGCCCCCATAACGATTGGGCAGGTGAACAAATTCCCTACCATATGGGGAGTTTACATGAATACGGAGAAATTTTATTCCACCACCGTTTCATCGGCAGAATCCCTTGAAATTACTGTAAAGCTCGACTCAGCGCTGACGCCCGGTAAAACGGTGTCGGGAACTGTGATTGGCGTTAATCATGACACAAGCAATTCGGAAATTCCCGAGGGATGCGCGGTAATCACAGTAGCGAACAGCTATGAGGATCACGCCCTTTTCGCCGGCACAGAGATCGGCGACAACGTGAAAATTGACATAACCTGCGCCGCAGGATGGGAAAGCATCACCACAGCAATCGGCGGCGGTGATCTTATTCTCGACGGGGGAGTAATGCCCGAGGGCACCGTTGACGGAGATCACGAAAAGGTAAGCAATCCTCGCACCGCCGTTGGCATCAAACCTGACGGAAAGCTTATTTTCTTCGCGGCAGAGGGCAGAAGCGACAATGCCCGCGGGCTTAAGCTTGTGGAACTGTCAGCACTTATGGCGGAGCTTGGATGTGTAACCGCTCTGAATCTTGACGGCGGCGGCTCGACCACTGTTATGGTAAAGCCCTCTCTTGCGAGCGAAATTTCCTATGCTTCCCGTCCCATTGACGCAAATTACCGTGCCATTGCCAACGGAATTCTGTTTGCAAGCGCCCATACTCCCGACGGAATCCCCGGTGCTCTCGCGCCTGCGCCGGGTGCGAAATATCTGCTCCGCGGCAGCACGGTTGGTTTCAGCGCAAAGCTCCTGGACAGAGCCTATATGCCAATCGAAGGCTCTCTTGAGGGCGATTCGCTTGTCGCCGAATTTGCCGAGGCTTATCCCGAGGGAAGCGGCAGCTTTTCGGGCGGTAAATTCATAGCCGGGCAGATTGGCGGCGAATATTTCTTCAGGATAAGTGATGCCGCCGATCCCACAGTATACGGCGAAACAACGCTTACTGTAATTGATAAATTAGACAGACTTGAGCTTAAAAAATCCTACGTCAAGATGCTCCCCGGCACAAAGACGAAGATTGATGTAATCGCCGGATATGAGGGCAACAGTGTTCTCTGTGATGCCGCATCATTCTACTATACGCTAAACGGCACTCATATTGTGCCAGATCCCGAGGATTATCCCACTGCCGCAATTGTCTGCGAGCTTGGATATTTAGAGCCGGACGGCACCTTCCAGGCTTTCGGCGGAGTTTCCGGCGAGGTAGAGCTTGGTGTTTGGTTTGACCAGTTTGTGAGATACGTGAAAATCAACATAAGCGATGAATCTGATATTATCGCGGATTTTGAAACCCCAGAGGACATTGACAGCTTCACACTGTCTGAAAATGGGGTTGCATCCCCCGTGCCCGGATATAAGTCAGGCGGTGCACTCTCCGTTTCCCTCGCCGAAGCGGATGCCGGAAGTGAGGCTGTCCCCTCTCACATTGTTTCGGTAAAGCCCATAGAGCCCATCTCGATTTTTGCTGATGCGAAAAGCATCATAATAAACCTTGCCGGTGATTTTTCCGGCACTCCCACCGTCACCCTTTCCGACGAAGACGGCAACGAATACGTTCTCTCCTACAGCGTAACAAAGGATTATTCAAAACAGCTCGGTTGGCGCGAGCTGACAGCGGAAATCCCGGAGTCCCTTAAAACGGGAGATATGACTGTTACCACGCTTCTCGGAGTCACTCTCCCGGAGGACGGCTCATCTCTTTCCATTGACAATCCCACGATCTACTACGGAAAACCAATACCGCCGGCGATTTCCGGTATCGAAAATCACTGGGCAGCAGAGAGTATAGAAACCCTTTATGATATGACAGTCATCGAGGATATCGACTGTCTGACGGAGGGTGAGATTCGCACTTACCCCGTGGACGTTCCCCTGACAAGAGGCGAATTTGCGAAGCTTCTCGTTCGTTATCTCGGCATTGACACCTCGCCCTATCTTACCGACGGTGCAGTGATTGAATCCGACACCCCTGCCGACAAAATCCCGTATATACGGGCGGCGATCGCGAACGGACTCATGGGTGGCCGTGGAACGCTTGAAGATGGCAGTGTGATTTTCGATGCGGGTGCGACCATAACCCGTGAGGAAGCCTTCAAGGTCTTCGGCACTATTTTGGAAGCTCCCGAAACCGAAATAACTTTCGCTGATTCTGCGGATATTTCAAGCTGGGCGATGTCCGGCATTTCAAAATGCATTTGTGCAGGGCTGATAAAGGGCTATGAGGATAATACCCTTCGTCCGAGAGCTACGATCTCCCGTGCCGAAATGGCATCACTACTTATGCGAATGGGATAATATAAAATTAATCGGCGGTCTGCATATTTAGTACAAACCGCCGATTTTATTTGTGTTGCCGATTTAAAGCAATTCCCGGGATAGACCCGGGAATTTTTTATTACATGTTGTAGTATCTGTCGAACTCCGCAGGATGAGGAATAGCTGCCAGCTGACGGCACTCTTCTCTCTTATTCTTGATGAAATTCTTAAGAAGCTCTTCGGGGAATACACCGCCGGCGGTAAGGTAATCGTGATCCGCTTCAAGGGCGTCGAGAGCCTGATCGAGAGAGGTGGGAAGTC
Organism: Candidatus Flemingiibacterium sp.; assembly: GCA_045649205.1. GTDB lineage: Bacteria > Bacillota > Clostridia > Oscillospirales > CAG-272 > Flemingiibacterium. The sequence goes on along the minus strand of JAZRPJ010000112.1, from coordinate 429 downwards.
CCTTAAGCTTCTTCTTTTCTTCCTCGGGAAGATTGAAGAGGTTCATATCGTAGGGACCCCAGCCGTTTGCGTGAGGATCGATCTTATTCTTGATACCGTCAAGACCTGCCATGAGGATCGCCGCATAGCAGAAGTAGGGGTTGCAGGTTGCGTCGGGGTTACGAAGCTCGAAACGGCGAAGGTTCGGTGTCTTCGCATATGCGGGAATACGGATAACCGCACTGCGGTTGGAGGTTGCGTAACCTACGGTTACGGGAGCCTCGAATCCGGGTACAAGACGCTTGAAGGAGTTGGTGCTGGGGTTGGTGATCGCGCAGAGGGATGCGATGTGCTTGAGAAGACCGCCCATAAAGTAGTGCGCTTCTTCACTTAAGTGAGAATATCCGTTGTCATCGGAGAACACGGGCTTGCCGTCCTTCATGAGAAGCA
>JAZRPJ010000111.1:0-12384 GCA_045649205.1 Candidatus Flemingiibacterium sp. | reverse complement strand
ATCAAGAAAGAACATGGCATATGCCACAACTATAGTTACAGCCGGTCACGGCAGAGGTATTGTAGTTGCCACCGGAAATAACACCGTTGCTGTGTCCATGGGAAAGACTCAGTCTATAACAACTCACGAGGATTTGAAAATCCTCACCTTGCTTAAGAAATACTGCTCCGTATGGAGTATGTCAATGCTTGCCTTGGTCTTCGCCATAACTCTCCTCGGACTTATGTTCAGAAGTGAGAGCGGCGTTTTCAACATATTTCTCGGCGGCATAGCTCTTGCGGCATCCGCAATGTCCGAGCTTTATATGGCATTCGGCTATATCATGGTGGGATGCGGAATATTCAGTGCAATGAAACGCCGCAAGGATGTAAATGTAGGCGCACTCATAAAGAATGCGAAGAAGCTTGAAACTCTTAAAGAGTTGTCGGTTTTGATCGTTCCAAAGGAAGGAGTCATCACCTCCGCAACCTCGTGTGTTGAAAAAATCTACGCCTCGCGCGTTCTCTATTCGGCAAACGATGCAGACAGAGTGGACAAGTTCCGTGCCACGGTTTTAGCCGGTGTAATTTCCACCGGAATCTACGGTGCAGGCCTTTCATCTCTCACCGAAAGCTCAAGAAAAATCACCTCCGAAGAAGAGGCTATTATAAGGCTCGCCGAATCTCTCTCGCTCTACAATGCGAATATAGACAGATCTCATCCCATAATCGAACATATGCCCGCAGGCGGTGCTTCAAAATTTGAAACAACTCTTACAGTCGATTCCGACCGTCATTACATGGCGGTCTGCCGCGGCGATGCCGACTCTATACTTAAATCCTGCGAATATTACACAGAAAACGGCGGCATATACAGAATGACCACAGATGACCGTATAGCCCTTGCAGGCGTGGCATCAGGACTTACAAAAAGCTCGTATCATGTTATCGCCGTTGCCACCGGAGTTACCGGATACAACAATCTTGCCCGTATCGGTGCAATACAGAGCGACCTCACCTTTGAAGGTTTTCTCATTCTCCGTGAGCCTCTGCAGCCGAATATCGCACAGACGCTCACACGCTGCCGCGATGCCGGGATCCGTGTCATAATGACTTGTGACCACTATACAGAGAGTGACAAATATTTGGCTCTCTCCATGGGTCTTATCAAAAGCGAAAAAGGCATTTTGTCCGGATTTACCGCCGATTCCTTAAACGAAAATATGCTGCGTACTAATTTGCCGCTGTACAATATGTATGTAGGTATATCCCCCTCCAAGCTTTCGCAGATACTTGGTATGATGCGTGCAGACGGACAAAAGGTGGGTATCCTCACCGGCGGAATGAGCGGTGCACTCTTAATGAAGCGTGCGGATGTGGGACTTGCAAAGAGCGTTACCATCTCACCGAAGGCAAAGCGCAGTGGCATCGACTTGCGTTCCCGTCAAAATACCGCTTATTCAAATATTTCCGGCAGCAGCTCATTTGACTGCGAAGCACTCAAATTCATCTCCGATGTGGTTATTTCCGATGCGGATGATAAAGGAAACGGCGGCTTCGGCGCAATTGTATCGGCGCTTGAATATTCAAGAACCATATACAGAAATATTCTGCGCATGGTCCGTTATCTTACCACCACGCAGCTCGCGAGGATCTTTGTGATTCTCGGTGGACTTATTTTCGAAAGGAATGCGCTTACTCCGATCCAGATCGTATTCGGCGGACTTATGCTTGACCTGATGGCGATCATCGCATCGGCATTTTCAAGACCGCCCCACAATACCCTATCCACCAAGGACAAATCTGAAGATGCCTTGCAAAAGCCTTTGTTTATCGGAATAAAATCTCTGATATTCGCTCTCTTGCAGGCGATTACCGTTTTGGCGATTCACCCGATTCTCTCACTTATGGGTCACGCGCCCTCGGCTGCCGAATTTTCCGGTGCGGCGTTTATCGCATTCTGCATCTGTCAATATATAACCTTTATTTCTCTTTCCTCGGAGCGAAGCATATTTATCTCCGGCGGCAGGGTTAGTATAAGTTATCTGCTGTTCTCCGGCGGACTTCTCGCTTTTATTGCATCACTGTTTATTATTCCGCCCTTCGGAAAGATATTCGATGTGTACCCCCTTTCCCTTCCCCTCATTATCGCCGTAGCCGTAGTTTCGGTGCTGATATTTGCGGTGAACGAAATTTACAAGCTTATTACGGGAACAAACAAATGACAAAAGGTTGACAATCGCCATTTATTGTGGTATAATTAATTGTTATATATTTGAACTTTATAAACCTATGGAGGATCAACAATATGAAATGGACAGGACTTAACGAGCTTCGCGAGAAGTATCTCTCATTTTTTGAGTCAAAGGGACATCTTCGTCTTCCCAGCTTCTCTCTCGTTCCCAACAACGACAAATCACTTCTTCTCATCAACTCCGGTATGGCTCCCATGAAGAAGTTCTTCACCGGCGAGGTCATCCCTCCCCGCAACAGAGTTACTACCTGCCAGAAGTGCATTCGTACTCCCGACCTTGAGCGTGTAGGTAAGACCGCACGCCACGGTACTTATTTTGAAATGCTCGGCAACTTCTCCTTCGGCGACTATTTCAAGCACGAAGCTATCGCATGGGCATGGGAATTTCTCACCGTTACTCTTGAAATTCCGGGTGAGCTTCTCTGGCCTTCCATCTATGAAAATGACGACGAAGCTTACGACATCTGGGTCAACGAGATCGGCGTTGATCCCGCTCACGTAGTACGCCTCGGTAAGGCGGACAACTTCTGGGAGCATGGTTCGGGTCCTTGCGGTCCCTGCTCTGAGATCTATTTCGACCGCGGCGAAAAGTACGGCTGCGGCTCTCCCGACTGTAAGCCCGGCTGTGACTGTGACCGCTACATGGAGATTTGGAACAACGTATTCTCACAGTTCAACAATGACGGCAACGGCAACTATACCGAGCTTGCACAGAAGAACATCGATACCGGTATGGGTCTTGAGCGACTTGCCTGCGTAATGCAGGGGGTTGACAACCTTTTCGAGGTTGATACCGTAAGAAGCGTACTTGATACCGTATGTAAGATCGCCGGCAAGACCTACGGTAACGGCGGCGACACCGATGTTTCCATCCGCGTTGTAACCGACCACATCAGAAGCGCGACCTTCATGATCTCCGACGGAGTTATTCCTTCAAATGAGGGCAGAGGCTATGTACTCCGCCGCATTCTCCGCCGTGCCGCACGTCACGGAAAGCTTCTCGGCATCAACCGTCCCTTCCTCACCGAGCTTTGCGAGGTAGTTGTTGAAACCAATAAGGCAGGCTATCCCGAGCTTATAGAAAAGCATGATTACATAGTAAAGGTAATTGCAATGGAAGAAGAACGCTTCGATGCAACCATCGACGCAGGTCTTTCAATTCTCTCTAACCTTATCCGACGCGCACTTGCTGACGGCGTTGATACCATCACCGGTGACGAAGTATTCAAGCTTTACGACACCTTCGGCTTCCCCATCGACCTCACCCGTGAAATTGCCGCTGAACAGAATCTTAAGATCGACGAAGATACCTTCACCGAGCTTATGCTGGCACAGAAGAATCGCGCACGTGCCGCAAGAGCAAATATCAGCGGCTGGAGCGAGTCAAGCAAGTCTTTACTTGAACATCTCCCCAAGACGGATTTCGTAGGCTACACCGAGCTTACCACCGACGGTGCAAAGGTTCTTGCACTCCTCGTTGATGACGAAAGCGTTGACATGGTAACCGAGGGTGAGTTCACCCTTATTCTTGACAAGACCCCCTTCTACGGCGAAGGTGGCGGCCAGGTTGGCGATACCGGTACGATCTACGACCACGATACCATGATCGCCGTTACAGATACAAAGAAATCCGAGGGAGTATTCATTCATCTCTGCTCTATCGCAAACGGCGACATCAAGGTTGGCGATACTGTCCGTGCGGAGGTTGATGCTGCCCGTCGTACCGCTATTATGCGTAACCACTCTGCAGCCCATCTTCTTCAGGCGGCTCTTCGTCAGGTACTCGGAAGCCACGTTGAGCAGGCAGGCTCTTATGTAGATGAGATCCGGTGCCGTTTCGACTTCACCCATTTCGCGTCACTCACATCCGATGAGATCGCAAAGGTTGAAGCTCTCGTAAACGCGCAGATACTCCTTGGTATGCCTATCGTAACAAAAGAAACCGACATTGATACCGCACGCAAGGAAGGTGCAATGGCACTCTTCGGCGAGAAGTACGGTGACGTTGTAAGAATGGTCAAGATGGGCAGCTTCTCTACCGAGCTTTGCGGCGGTACACACCTCGATAATACAGCAAAGGCAGGTCTTTTCAAGATTGTAGGCGAATCCTCCGTTGCGGCAGGCGTACGCCGTATTGAAGCGATTACCGGTCTTGGCGTGCTTAAATATCTCGCTGACAAGGACGCGCTTATTGAAGAGGCGGCACACGAAATGAAGACAAATCCCGCAGAGCTTGCAAAGCGTGCTTCCCAGCTCGCAGAAGAGCTTAAGGCAGCAAAGCACGAAATCGAAAAGCTCAATGCGAAGATCGCATCCTCGAAGACCGCGGACATCATGAACTCCGCCGTTACCGTAGGTTCTGTAACCGTTGTAGCGGCTGTTACCGAGGGCATGACTCCCGATGCGGCAAGAAATGTTATCGACGAGCTTAAGGCTAAGGACGACAACATTGTTGTTCTCCTTGCTACCAATGCCGACGGAAAGTTAAACCTTGTCTGCGGATGCGGCAAGGGCGCTGTCGCAGCCGGAGCAAATGCCGGTAAGATCGTCGGTGCGGCGGCTCCCATCGCAGGCGGTAAGGGCGGCGGACGTCCCGATTCCGCAATGGCAGGTGCTTCCGATGCATCAAAGCTTGCTGATGCTGTAGCGGCTGTTGCCGGTATCGTTGGCGGAATGGTTAAATAAGATATAAACACGAACCCCGTACAGTTTTTAGGCTGTACGGGGTTGTGTCTGTCGAAATGCATCTTACAAAAAGCAAAAAGAAAAGTGACACAAATTTATTAGGCTCTCCCATTGGGAGAGCTGTCGCCGAAGGCGACTGAGAGGGCGAATATTGGCTAAAAGCCCTCTCCGACAGCCTGAGGCTGCCATCTCTCCCGAAGGGAGATGCTCTTTAGAGGCTTCGCATTTATCCAAAATACCAAGCCCATTTTTTAACAATTCTCGATAGACTGCCCCCCGTACAGTTCAAAATGCTGTACGGGGTATTTTTTGTGTTCTAATCTTACTTTATCCACCATTCGGGCGTTATTTCGCCGAGCTTTACAGTCCGCCCCGTGGAAAAATCAAGCATTATTTCAATGTCCTTATACTTCCCTGCCATAAGCTGTACCATAAGCTCACGGCAAGCACCGCAAGGCGCACCACTTGAACCATCGGGAAGTATACATAGAACCTTATCAATTTCGTGTTCGCCGTTTGTAACCATATTGAAAATAGCGTTTCTCTCGGCGCAGATCCCAAGGGTGGAGCAGGTATCAATGCATACCCCCGTATATATCTTTCCCGTCTTTGAAAGAATGGCGGCGGATACCTCTCCGCAGGTAACATACTCTGAAAGTCGACGCTCATTTCGTACCGCTTTTGCGGCTTCATACATTTCAGTCCATATTTTTTCCATAAATATTTTCTCACTTTCTTCCGGTAAGTGACAGTATTTTTGCAGCGGTGTATTCATCGGTAATCAGCGTATCAACAGTTCCGGTGCGCAGTGCACCGATGATCGCCTCTTTTTTGTCACTTCCGCAGGCTATGGCGATGGTTTCTTTTGCGTTTCTTAAATTATCAACAGAATTGCAAAGTGTGTTCTCATACAATTCTATGAAGTTTCCGTCCATATCAAAGAAATGAGTCCCAATGTCGCCTATGGCTGAAAAGCATTTCTCATTGTAACCGAATATTTTGCCGAAGGTTTTTATTATCTCATTATTTCCGATTCCCACAATGGCAATATCAATATCGTTCCAAAGCTCCAAAAGGGACTTGTAATATGCCGTTTTTCTAAATAATTTGCAGTCTTCCTCACCGTCAGGCTTATACGGAAACCACGCATATTTCACTCTTGCATTTACCTTCTCCGCGAAAATTCTCGCAAGTTCGTTGGAAAGAAAGTAGTCCTGTTCCTGATCGGTGGCACCGAAGAGTGGAAAAATAATGTTGTCGGCAGTATCGATGCTCCGAAATTCCTTAACAAGCATCTGTATCGTACGCCCCCAGGAAATTCCGATTTTCCGATTTCCCTTGGCAATTAAGGATTCGATATAGTCAGCAGCCTTTTTTACAGTCATCAGATGGCAAAGAGAATCATCCTCATTGCTTACTCCACTTACAACCGCATTTTTTATCCTAAACTCCGCAAGAATAGCCTGCTCAAGTTCTGTGCAGGTAGTTTCGGGATTGTGAATTCTGATCTCCACTATATTCTCTTTTATTGCATCGTTAAGCAGCTTTGAAACGGTCTGGCGTGATAAATTCATTATCCCGGCGATTTCATTCTGAGTATACTTTTTTTCATAATACAGTATGGCAGCTTCCTGCATCTGCTTTTTTTGTAGGTCCATGTGAATCCCCCCTCAGTTTACTTAATTATACCATTAATCCTACAAAAAGTCAATAGTTTAACATTTGTTATTGACAAATGTTAAACTGTGTGGTATAATTAATGCGTAAATAAAAATAAAGGAGTGAACCTATGTTAGTTACAATGAAAGAAATGCTCGCCGATGCAAAGGAAAACCATTACGCTATCCCTGCATTCGACGTAAGCAACTACGAAATGATGAAAGCTGTCCTCGAAACCTGCGAGGAGGAAAAATCCCCGGCTCTTCTCATGACTTTAGGTGTCGACACCGAGGGAAGAAACCTCCGGCTTATTTCCTCTATGATAAGAGGGGCTTCGGAATTTTTCAAAATTCCCGTATGCCTCCATATGGACCATGCCACCGATCTTGAATTTATCAAATACGGTTGTGACAACGGCTACAGCTCGGTTATGTACGACGGATCGGTGCTTCCATTTGAAGAAAACGCCAAGAACACCGCACGCGTCACCGAATACGCTCACAAGAAAGGCATCACTGTAGAGGCGGAGCTTGGTCACGTAGGCAATGCAAGTGTCGGCAGTATCAGCGAAACCGGAACAGATACCGACCCCGGCGAAAGTCTGACGGTTCCCGAAGAAGTCAAAAAATTCGTGGAAATTACTGATGTGGATGCCCTTGCGGTAGCTATCGGCACATCACACGGAGTATATCAGAAAACACCGGAGCTTCGCATTGACAGACTCGATGAGATCACCGCCGTTTGTGACCGACCGCTCGTTCTCCACGGAGGAAGCGGCACTCCAGACGATCAGATGCAGAATGCCATTCATCACGGAATAACAAAGATAAACATATACTCCGATGTACTTTTCGCCCTCAACAAAGGACTTCGCGACACACTGAACAGCATAACCAATCCTTCCACCTGGCCCTTTATCGTATATGAAGATGCCATGAAGATGATGAAAGAAGTTGTAAGAGAAAAACTCAGAACCTTCGGCAGTGCCGGCAGAATTTAAGGAGATTATCATGAAAACAAAAGCAGTACGTCTTTACGGAGAAAACGACGTAAGACTTGAAGAATTTGAGCTTCGTCCAATCACATCTGGCGAGCTTCTTATAAAGATCATTTCCGACAGCGTATGTATGTCAACCTACAAGACCATCCTCCAAGGCTCAAAGCATCTGCGTGTTCCCGAAAACATAGCGGAACATCCCGTTATTGTCGGACACGAGTTCTGCGCAGAGGTTATTGAGGTAGGCGACAAGTGGAAGGAAAAATTTGCGGTAGGCGACAAGGTGGTCATGCCCCCGGTGCTTTCATACCTCGGCGGTGCAAAAACCGTAGGCTACTCTTTTGAGGAAATCGGCGGCGTTTCTACATATTCTATCGTTTATGAGCACATCCTCGATAACGATTATCTCATAAAACTCAACAGCGACTCATATTTCAACGGTTCACTCATCGAACCCGCCTCCTGCGTTATCAGAGGCTATAAAGCAAGTCTTCATCTGGATGAAAATCTGAACCCCGTCGCAGGCATAAAAGATAGCGGCAAGCTGGCTATTCTCGCCGGATGCGGTCCTATGGGTCTTGTTGCAATCGACATCGCCCTTCACGGCGACAGAAAGCCTTCCACGGTAGTCATAACCGACATAGACAAGGCAAGACTTGAGCGGGCAAAGTCCATATTCTCACCTGAACAAGCGGCAAAGGACGGCATTGAGCTTATATTCACCGACACTACCGACAAGGATGAGCTTATCGCACTCTCCGGCGGCAAGGGCTTCGACGATGTGTTTGTATACGCCCCTGTTCCGGCAGTAGTTGAACTTGGGGATTCGATTTTAGGCTTCGACGGCTCACTTAATTTCTTCGCCGGTCCTCTTGATAAAAAGTTCAGTGCTAATTTCAACTTCTATAACGTCCACTATGCACAGCACCATGTTTCGGGTACAAGCGGAAGCACTTCCGATGACATGAAGGACATTGTCTGCATGATCGGCGAGAAGCGCCTCGATCCATCGGTGATGATAACCCATATCGGCGGTATTGATGCCGCAATCGACACAACGGTAAACCTGCCGAAGATCCCCGGTGGAAAAAAGCTTATATACACTCACATAAATCTCCCTCTCACCGCCCTCACTGACTTTGCAGAGCTAGGCAAGAGCGATGAAAGATTCGAAGCTCTCGACAAGCTTGTAAAGGAAAATAACGGTCTGTGGTGCGCCCCGGCGGAGAAATATCTGATGGAAAATTTCTGATTAACGAGTCTTAGTCATGGAGTAAATAATATGAATAATGTAGGATATGTTTTAGGTATTGATTTGGGAACCGGAGGCGCGAGGGTCGGCATTTTTGATCTGAAAGGGAATCCTATTGTTTTTTGCAGTGAAAGAATATCACTTTACACTCCGACTTCAGGTCGTGCGGAGCAGGATCCGAACGAATGGTGGGAAGCAATTTGCAAAGCATCCAAAAAGGCGCTTTCAACAAGCAAAATAGACCCATCAAATATTAAAGGACTGAGCCTTGATACGACCTGCTGCACCGTTTTGCTTTCCGGAGATGATATGGTCCCTTTAAAAATGGCAATTATGTGGATGGATGTTCGCGCCTCGGATCAAGCCAAACGAATATACAAATCCGGTCACAATGCACTTAAATATAACGGTTATGGAATGGTTTCCACGGAATGGCTGCCGGCTAAAGCCCTTTGGATAAAAGAAAACGAACCCGAATTATGGAACAAGGCAACAAGGATCTATGAATGTATCGACTGGTTAATTTATAAGCTTACCGGGGAGTACACCGCCAGCCTCAACTGTGCATCCTCACGTTGGTATTATAACTCCGAAGAGGGTGGCTATCCTACTGATTTTTATGAAAAGATCGGACTTGGTGACTTGGTTCAAAAGCTTCCGCAAAGGGTTCTACCTATGGGAGAACTTGTGGGCGAACTTACAAGACAAGCAGCCGATGCGCTTGGGTTGAAGGAAGGCACTCCTGTTGGAGAAGGAGGTGCGGATGCCTTTGTTGGCGTGATAGGTTTAAATGCCATACAACCGGGCAAATTGGCATTGATCACAGGCTCATCTCACCTTCAGATCGCGCAGGTGCCAACGGCAATTCACAACATGGGTATCTGGGGTTCTTATCCCGATTGCATAGTTAACGGATTACAAATGGTAGAGGGAGGTCAAGCCTCCACCGGTTCAATTATTGAGTGGTTTGTTAAAAATTTTTGCAAGGCATCAGAAGGACAAGCCGCGAAGCAGGGAAAATCTGTTTACGCTGTGTTAGACGAAGAAGCAGAAAAATTACCTATCGGAGCTGACGGATTGATTGCTTTAGACTTTTTCCAAGGCAACAGAACCCCTTACGTTGATTCTGATGTGCGAGGTATGTTTTACGGACTCTCTTTAAATCATACCGCGGCACATATGTATCGGGCAATTATTGAGAGCATCTGTTACGGAACAGAAGCTGTTATCGAGGTGTTTCGCCAAGCTAAATTCGATATCAGTGAGATGATCATCTCCGGAGGTGCGGTAAAGAGCCGCTTTTGGATGCAGGTCCACGCAGATGTAAGCAATGTGCCAATTACTGTCCCGAAAGTAACGGAAGGTCCATGTTTAGGCTCAGCCATTTTAGGCGCTGTTGTGGGAGGGGTTTATCCGGATATCCAAACAGCTGCTGAAAATATGACCTCTGTTGATTATATAATAGAACCAAATGCCGAGCAGCATGAGCAATACAGGTTCTACTATGAAAAATACAAAGAATTTTATGCGCTGGCAAAAGGTTGGATGCATGATGTAACAACCTATGCCACTCAAAACAATAGGAGGTGATATAATTGAAAAAGGTCTTGATAACGGGCGGAAGTGGAGATATCGCACAGGCGATCAAGGCACTTCTTGAATCAGAAGACTACTGTGTTTATGCGCTCTCCCGCCATGAAATGGATGTAACCGATTGGAGCAGTATTGAAAAAGGCATGAAGGAATTCGTTCCTGATATACTGATAAACAATGCCGGATACGTTGTTCCCTGCTCTGTGAAAGAAGCTAATCTGGAAAATGCAAAAAAGCACATTGATATAAACCTGTCCGGTACGATCTACTGCACACAGCTTGGGTTAAAGTATAATCCAAATCTCGAAATTATTAATGTGGGGTCTGCAGCCGCTGTGGAGCTGCACGCCACTTGGAGCGAATACTGTGCAACAAAAGCAGCAGTTGTTATGGCTACAAAATGCTGGGCGGAGGATGGAATCTTCGCTGTTTGTATTTCTCCTGCCCGAACCAGAACAAAAATGAGAATAAGCTTATATCCCGATGAAGATCAAAGCGCATTACTTGATCCTAATGATTTTGCTAAGGTCATTTTCAATGCGGTTAAACATAAATATCCCTCCGGAACGCACATTGTCGTCAGAAAGCAAAATGTGATGGATATTCTTTCGGAGTAACGGCATAGATAATGAGATCATGATTCTATTCAAAAAAGCGGAGAAGCCGAAGCTTCTCCGCTAAATTTTATTATCAGTCAAATGCAATAGGCGTATGAGCAATTCCCTTTCTGGGGCAAGCCATATAAGCCTCTACCGTTTCGCGCCACTTGTTGTAGTGCTCGGTCTGCTTATGAGCCTTTGCATCATCCTCGGTTGCGTATACCTCGTAGAGAGTGAAGTATGTAGGGTCATCATTTCCCTGAAGCACGTCAAAGCGAATGTTTCCCGGCTCTTTTCTGGAATTGTTGTGATTATATACCGTAATTTCCTTAAAAGCCTCCACGCACTCCGGCTTTACATGAATAATTACTGTTGTAGCTACCATAAGTATCTCCTATTATTCTCTGATTTCCTTGAAGAATTCGATCTCTTCCCCATCAGGGCCGTATACGAAAGCAAGATTCAATGTAACTTTAAAGGGCTTCGAATCAAGAGGTGCAAACTTGGGCGCAATTTTAGACTTCGCACCTGCGGCAATTGCCACATTATAAGCCGCCTCAACATCCTCGACAGCATAAGCGAAATGGGTATATTTGCCCGCATATTCACCGTTTACGCTGATTTCGGGTCCCTCATTGAAAAGCTCAAGAATTCCTGCTCCACCGCCGAATTTGAGCATCTGAATACGCTTCGCTCCCTCGCCCCAAGTGAGGTAGGGTTCCATGCCAAGAGCAGTATAAAACGCAATTGAGCGGTCAATATCGTGTGCGCGAAGTGCAAGGTGAGCAATAGCCATTCCGGGAATTATTGTATTCATCGCACGTTCCTCTATTATTTGGAGTTGTAAGTGCTGGAAAGGTCAGCAATCTTTGCTTCAACAACATTCTCCTTGCGTCTGGAGGTCGCAATTCTCTTCTGAAGCTCTGCCCAGAATTCCTCGCCGTCATTATCACATTCAACAAAGTCATTCTTCCAGCTAGAGAGCATCATAGCATTGGCGATAGAAACACCCTTGATGCCTTCGTAGCCTTCCGCAACCATAGGAGTACCCTTTAAAACGTGGTCAGCGAATGCATTGTCGATACCTATGTGCTGAGGTCCTACGGTGTCATAGGTGAATGTAAATGTTTCAGTTTCGGGAGCACTGAATCCGTTGGGGCATTCTTCGATATTCTTCTGTGCATCGGTAAGATTCTTGACAAAAGTAAGGGTCTTACCCTCCGCAATCATCTTTCCGCCTGTACCGGTAATTTCAAAGCGGTTAGTACCGGGAGCATCGCCGGTGGTGGTGATGAATATGCCGGTTGCACCGTTTTCGAATTCGAGATATGCGGTTACGTCATCCTCAACCTCAATGTTGTGCCACT
>JAZRPJ010000110.1:0-39087 GCA_045649205.1 Candidatus Flemingiibacterium sp. | reverse complement strand
ATAATGTGTATTGCTTTTGCGATAGATATTATTCTCTCATTCAGACGCCCCAACAAAGGAAAGGGCGTCACCTATCCCCCCTCTGAAAAGAAGAATAAAAATTAAAAACTCGATGTGATTTGATTTTACATCGAGTTTTTTATTTACAAAGAATAAGGGGAACGCCCACTGTAAGACGTTTACACTGCAAACAAAAGCTCACCGGTTGGTTATAGAATCGGTGAGCTTTTTTATGCCAATGGGGAAGTGCTATAAGTTGTATAACTAATTTAGTGGATACTCTTGACAAAATGTACAAGCTATCCATTTTAGCGTTTTATAATCAATACTCTCGTCGCAAAGTGCTAAATCAACTCCTCCATCAGGGTAATTATCCAAAGTAATACAGTACACAAATTCATAATCATCATTTGTTGTTGAATATTTAGCAATATATGCACTGTTTGATAATATTTCCCCTGAAATAATTTCTTCCAAAACGACCTCATTACCATCTATATAAGCTGTTTTTGAAAGAAATTCTGTGAAAATCGGAGCACCGCTTTTATCAACAATTACCGAACTTTCGCCATCGCTGACATATTCCCAGTTAAATGGTATATCAAGCGTTCCCACATTATCAAATTGCACACGCTTCCATCCGGGCAAAAGAACTGTGTTGAATGGGAATCCTACATGATAGCAAACAAGATTCCATACGAAAGCTGCAAAATAAAACAGAACTACAAGTGCGATGCATATAACCAGCACTATGCCAATTCGTGATATGATTTTTTTAGCCATAGGTATTGCTCTCCTTTATGTATAATTATGGCTTTCTCATTCAATTGCCATAAGTATAGCATACTTCCGGGTTCTTGTCAAGTCGTAAGCACAACCACCGGTTTAATGAAGCCGGCGGTTGTGTTGATATTATATCTTATTGTTCCTTCGCCGCATCAGCGATAATCTTCTGCGCGATGTTTGCGGGAACTTCTTCGTATCTTTCGAAGTAGAAGGTGAAGCTTCCGCGTCCCTGGGTGGTAGCACGGAGGGCGATGGGGTAATCCATCATTTCAGCCTTGGGAGCTTCCGCCTGGATGGTGGTGTAGCCCTTCTTGCCGTGGGTTGCTTCCATGCCGAGGACTCTGCCGCGACGCTTGTTGAGATCGCCGATTACGTCACCCACCATATTGTCGGGTACGGTGCAGTTAAGTGCGCCCACCGGTTCGAGGAGCACGGGATTTGCCGCTGCAAGACCAGACTTATATGCTAAATTCGCCGCCATCTTGAAGGACATTTCCGAGGAGTCTACATCGTGATAAGAACCGTCGTAGAGGTCAGCTGCAAGTCCGACTACGGGATAGCCGGCAAGCACGCCCTTCTGCATTGCTTCAAGAAGTCCTTTTTCAACTGCAGGGAAGAAGCCCTTGGGTACTGCGCCGCCTACAACGCTTTCGGTAAAGGTAAGTCCGTCACCCTCACCGGGAGCAAACTTGATCTTAACGTGACCGTACTGACCGTGACCGCCGGACTGCTTCTTGTGTTTACCTTCTGCTTCCACAGTCTTCTTGATGGTTTCGCGGTAAGCAATCTTGGGCTTTTCAAGGACAACCGATGTTCCGAAACGGTTCTTTAATTTCGCAACAAGCACGTCGAGGTGAATGTCGCCGATACCGGAGATGAGAAGCTGCTTTGTGGATGCATCGTTCTCATAGCGGGTGGTAAGGTCTTCTTCGAGAAGCTTTGCGATACCGGAGGAAATCTTATCCTCGTCGCCCTTGGATAGGGGCTTGATTGCCTGGGTAAGGAAAGGCTCGGGGAATGCGATTCCCTTATACTTGATGTCCTTAGCGGATGCGGTAAGAGTGTCGCCGGTGTTTACTGTGCCGAGCTTTGCAGTCATACCGATATCACCGCAGCAGAGGAAGTCAACTTCGGTCTGCTTTTTGCCGCGAATGGTGTAAATACGTGCAAGCTTTTCGTCGTTGCCGGTGGTTGTGTTGCGGAGTGTCATGTCGCGCATGAGATTTCCGTTCATAACCTTGAAGTAGGACATCTTACCTACGAAGGGGTCGGCAACGGTCTTGAATACGAAGATGGAGGTTTCACCGTCGGGGCTGATTTCAATTTCGCCTTCGCCGTCCGCAGTTACGGTTATCTCAACCTTTCTTGCGGTCGGACGGGGGAAGGAGTGAGCGATGGTATCCATAACCTCGGTAACACCCCACATCTTTGTAGCAGAGCCGCAGAATACGGGTACGATGCCGCCGCTGATGATTCCGTCGTGAACGGCGTTGATAGCTTCGTTATAGGTTATGGTTTCGCCTGCGAAGAATTTATCCATCAGCTCTTCGCTGGTTTCGGCGATGGATTCGTAAAGCATATTGCGGTATTCTTCGGCGATAGCTTTGAATTCCTCGGGTATTTCCGATTCCATATTTGCACCGGTCTTGTCGTAAACCTCGGCCTTCATGTCGATGAGGTTAAGGAAGCCGATAACCTTGTCGCCCTCAATCATCGGGATGAGAAGGGGACAAACGGCAACTCCGAACTTTTCGCGCAGAGAATCGAAAACTCTCTTGAACCTTGCTTCACCGTCGTCAAAGCGGTTAATGAAGAATGCCTTGGGAATGCCGGCAGTAGTTGCCATATCCCACGCAAGCTCTGTTCCTACTTCGATACCGTTTCTGCCGTCAACGAGGATCAGTGCGCTGTCGGCAACTCGCATACCTTCAAGAACTTCGCCTGTGAAATCGAGGTAACCGGGGGTATCTATAATATTTATCTTACTGTCTTTCCATAAAAACGGCTCAACGGTGGTTGAAAGCGAAAAACCTCTGCGAATTTCTTCGGGGTCATAATCACTTACGGTGTTTCCCTCAGGAGTTTTGCCGAGACGCTCGGTTTCCTTCGCAAGGTACAGCATAGCTTCGCAAATAGAAGTCTTTCCGCTGCCACCGTGGCCTAAAAGGCAGACGTTACGAATACTTTTGGTGTTGATTTTGTCCATGTGAATTTGCTCCTTTTCTTATATTGTAAATTATGGGAATGTACCGTCCGCTTGCCGCAGACTAAGTTATATGGCATCACAATTAATGGTTTGGTCATAAATCATAATATCAAGTAACTTATTACACCTTCTATTATACAATATGCAAAAGGATTTTTCAAGTAGTTTTAGCAAAATTATTCACACCGGCATGGAGAAATCAAAGTGTAAAAATTGTGCAGTTTTAACAAAAAGCTTTGCCCTGATATGTGTTTCGTTGATATTGCAGCTTATCGACAGTGTTCATGACAACTAATTTTTTTCTGCTCCACAAGGGCGCAATCAGACTTTCAGCCATGCCGTCACCGGTAAGCCTGCCGATGACCGTTTTTGGCGGCAATAATTCAAGCTGACGCACTACAATGTCCGCATATTCTTCAAGGGTCATACACTCAAACTCCCCTCGCTTGTACATTTCGGAAAGAGGTGTACCTGAAATTACATGGAGAAGATGAAGCTTCAGCTGCTCGGGGCGTAGGGCAGCCACCGTTTTTGCGGATTCTATCATCATGTCTGCATCCTCGTGGGGAAGACCGTTTATAAGATGGATGCAGATGTTTATCTTCTCGGAAGCACGGCGGAGCTTTTCATAGCCGTTTACAAAATCGCTGAAGCTGTGCCCTCGGTTTATGAGCTTTGCCGTCTTATCGTGGACGGTTTGCAGACCAAGCTCCACCGTAAGAAAGGTTCTCTCTGAAAGCTCGGCGAGATATTCGCAGACGTCATCCGGCAGGCAGTCGGCACGCGTGGCGATGCTTAATCCCACAACACCGGGGAAGGTGAGCGCTTCCTCGTACTTCCGACGAAGCACATCCACCGGAGCATAAGTATTGGTAAATGCCTGAAAATAGGCGATACATAAAGGGCTTTCCCATTTCTCGGATAACTTTCTGTATGAAATTTCAAGCTGTTCTTTTATTGGCACTTCGCTGTCAGTACAGAAATCCCCCGAGCCTCGGACAGAACAGTATATGCATCCGCCAAGTCCAACCTTGCCGTCACGGTTGGGACAGGTGAAGCCGCCGTCGATGGTCAGCTTTGCACATTTTGATCCGAATTTTTGTCTTAAAAAGTAGTCGTATGAATAATAGCGTTTATTTGAATCGCTGTAAGGGAAAGGATTTGTTTCGGTTTGATTTGGCATAGGTGCTCCTATGGATTTAAAATTATTATTACTACCATAATATCACAACTACAAAAAAAATTCAAGTATTTTTACGAAAACTCTTGACAAAGCCGCAGTTTTGTGGTATCATATATAAGTACTGAATATGCGAGTGTAGTTCAATGGTAGAATTCCAGCCTTCCAAGCTGGTCGCGTGGGTTCGATTCCCATCACTCGCTCCAGAAACCACGCTATGAGCGTGGTTTTTTTATTCTGCGGATAGGAGGGTTACCGTGGCGAAAAAGACGAGAAAATTATACCTTGCGATATCGGTATTGATGCTGATTTTTTATCTTTTCATTGCATTCTGCGTTCCGTATTGCCACGATGACTGGGATTGGGGACTTGACATCGGACTTGAGAGGTGGCTTAACGCGACTCTTAACAGCCGATATGTGGGCAGCTTTTTCGTTATCGTTATGACAAGAAGCGAGATACTCAAAACGCTTTTTATTGCGCTGACCATGTTCATGATTCCGCACCTGCTCGTGAAGGTTTCTGACAGCGAAAGGAGTCTGCGGAGCTATCTTTTAGCCAATATTCTGATTTTGTTTATACCGAAGCTTATGTGGCAGCAGACGTACGGCTGGGTTTCCGCTTTTGCAAATTATGTTATTGCCGTGCCTGTGGTGCTCATTTTGATTATTGCTTTTGATCCGTCACGCAGACGGCATAAATGGCTTCCCATGGTGTGTTTGCCGCTGACTGTGGCTGTAGGGCTGTTTCACGAGAATTTGGCTGTATGGGCGGCTGTAGTCGCTGTGGGGGTTACAGTATGCCGGTTGATCACCGTACGCCGTTTTGGTGGGCTTCACCTTGCTATGACCGTGGGGATGCTTATCGGATGCGCTATAATGTTTTCCAGTTCAATATACGGTGTACTCCTTACGGATGGCGTGGCTCTTGATGGAATACGCACACTCAGCGTAGATTTAGACGGCGGAATTTTCAGGGCGACGGTGCAGATTTTAAAAAGATTTTTTATCAGTATATTGCCGGGACTGTATTTCGACTATCCCATGGGTGAAATATTTGTGACTTTTTCACTTGTGACAGCGGTGCTTTTTGCCAGACGCAGCTTGTGGCGTGTTTTGGCATCAGCTGCGACTGCGGCGGTATCTTTGGTTGTGATATTTACTGACGGCGGCGAAATTTACCGCGCTGTTACGGCAGCTTGTTTGATTTTACTTCATCTGATTTTGGTTATCACCATTGGCGGCGGCATGAGAAAAAAACGGCTGTTTTTCCTCTTTTCCGCTCCTGCGGTGCTTTTTCCCCTGGCGGTTACGCCGGAGCTGGGACCGAGGCTTTATTATCTGCCTTACATATTCCTTTTAGCGCTGGGATTGTCTTCACTGCCCATACCTTCTAAAAAAGTCGGCAAGGCGGCAATAGTGATTCTTACTGTGGTGTTATGTTTGCTCGTCGTATTTTACAGCGGCATATATTTACAGATACGGGCTGTCACTGAGGCAAGGGCGGATGCGATTGCCGACGCCATAGAGATGGGCGCGGACAGCGTAATTATGAAAAAAGACCCACACAAATATTGGTGGGGGCGTAACTGCGGCGTGGAACGAATGGCGTATTTCAAGGAGTTCTACAGCATACCCGAATCTATGACGGTTATATTTGAGGAGTAAAAACGAGGCACGCGGAAATTTCCGCGTGCCTTTTGCGTATTTATCAGCTGATGTAGAAAGTGAAGCTTTCGATCTTCTTCTCGCAGAGTCTGTATTTTTCGAGGAGTGCCGGTCCACAGGCGGAAGAGCCAACACCGGAGTTCTTGTAGTCGATTCTGACGATCGTAGCGTCTTCCTTCTTAAGCTCGTCGGTATGCATAGCTTTCATGATGCCTGCCGCAGTGAAGTGTGAAACGTTAAATTCAAAACCGGTGTCGGATTCAAATTTCAGACCGTTTTTAATCTCAAGCAGCTTTGTTTCAATATGGTTGCCATGCTCTTGGGGCTTTATGTAGTTTACGTATTCGCGATCCGCATTGCTTTCAAAAAAGTCCACTTTAGCGTGATATTTCATATCGCAGTAGTTTTCGCCGTCACCGCGTCCGAAATAGCGGAATTGATCGTTCGTATAGTGGGTTCTGAATTCAAAGCCAAGACGCGGCAGCCATTCGAATTTTTCTTCTCTTATATCACCGTTAAGCGTTACCTTGACCGAGCCGTCGGCGTGGAAGGTGTATTCGGCGGTGTATCTTAAGAACGGAACTCGGCTGATGGCTGAAAGAGCTCCGATGACGGTGATCTTATTTCCGGTGACTGTGCAGGAATAGCACTTGTTACGGGTGACGTCAAGTCCTTCCGAGGATATGTTGTGTACTCTGTACCACTTCTTAAGCATAGGGCGCTCGTTGTCGATGGGGGCGCGGAGAACTGTGAGGCGTACTCTGTCAGAAAGCTGCTCGATACCGCTCTTTTCGATGCTTGAAATTTCGCCGTAGTGCTTGGAAATAGTGTATTTATTATTGCCGCATACTGCAATGAAAGCTTTGTCGGTTTCGATGATCTCGACATCGCCGCCTTCTTTCACGATAGGCGCGCATTTTGCATCCACGTGGAGCTGTGCCATAGCAACCTCATAGCCGGTCTTATCGTATAGATAGCAGTTTACAAATGCGCCGAGCTTGCACTTTGCAGCGGTGACAACATCAATTTCGGTTGACATTTTCGGCTCAATATTGAGCTTGAGGGATTTTGTATCTATGATCTCACCGTCAACAACGCTCTCGTACTTGAAGGTGTATTCATTTAAATTGGTGAAATCGTAAAGGTTTGTTACCTTGAGCTTTGAACCGTTAAGCTCAAAGCTTGCATACTGGTACACCGCTTTAGCATTGAGTGAACCGGCCTTAAAGCTTCTGTCGGGGAACACAAGTCCGTCAGCGCAGAAATTGCCGTCGTTGGGGAAATCACCGAAGTCGCCGCCGTATTTTGCAACGCCGTCAACGATAACCGTATGATCTGCCCATTCCCAGATGCAGCCGCCCATTGCCTTGGGATATTTGTAAAGAATATCCCAATAATCCTTTACATCGCCGGGACCGTTGCCCATTGCGTGGGAATATTCGCAGAGGAAAAATGGGAGAGGCTTTTCGTTATCTTTAAGATAACTTTCTATACCTTCAAATCCGCCGTACATGCATGAATGCATATCCGGTCTGTCATAAAATTCCGGGTGTCTGCCGATAGCCTTAGATGCATCTTCACAGTGAACAAGACGCTTGGGATCTGTCTTTTTCAGATACTTGATCATGCTATAATGATGCTCCAAATGACCGCTCTCGTTGCCTGTTGACCAGCTGAAAATGCAGGTGTGATTCTTGTCACGCTCGTAAGAACGCTCCATTCGCTCAAGATGGGATTCCTCCCAATCGGGATGACCGCCCGGCCAATCGTGGGGATTTTCCGTAACGTCGTAATCCCATGTGTCCGGGTATCTTCCGGGGAAGCCGTTGGATTCTATATCATTTTCAAGCATGACGTAAAAGCCTAATTTATCGCACATCTCAAGAAATTTCGGATGAGGCGGATAATGAGCGGTTCTTATGGTGTTGATATTAAGCTTCTTCATCTGTAAAAGGTCGTACATGAGTTCATCCTCTGTCATGCACCAACCGTTATCTTTATGGGTGTCATGATGGTTGACGCCCTTTAATTTCACCGGCACACCGTTTACACAGAATGCAGATTCGTCATTTACGGAATATTCAACAAAGCCGATATGCTGTTTTATAACCTCGTCCCTGTATTTAAAAACAAGGGTATAAAGATAAGGCTTTTCTGCATTCCACCTTGTAGGATCGGTGACGGTAAACTCCGCTTTACCGTTAGAATTGCAGGTGCCCATAAGTTTGTCGCCGTCATAGAGTGATATATCGGCGGAGCCGTCAATGGATACTAAAATTTTATCGCCTTCCGTTGTGATCTTGATATCCTTTATATGACCTTCGGGACGGGAAAGAATATACACGTCGCGGAAGATGCCGTTGAATCTGAAGAAGTCCTGGTCCTCAAGATAGCTTCCCGAACACCATTTTCTGACTTTGACCAAAACCTTATTCGTGCCGCCGGAAACAAAATCCGTTATATCGAATTCTGCCTGCAGATGGCTTCCCTGACTGTAGCCTACATATTTATCGTTTATGTATAATTCAAGGTTTGACGAAACGCCCTCGAAGACGATATAGTGGTGGTTGGAGGTATTTTCAACAGCAAATTCGCGCATATATACGCCCATAGGATTCTCGTCCGGTACATATGGCATATCCACAGGATAGGGGTAATGAGAATCAATATACTGGGGGATGTCATATCCGTGGATCTGCCAGCATGAGGGAACGGGAATTTTATCCCAATCCGTAATTATAGCATCTTCGTCAATGTCCGCGGTGTAATACTTGAAATTCCATTCTCCGTTAAGGAGCGTATACGCGCCCTTGTTTTCCGGAATATAATATGCGCGCTGGGGCAGACGGTTTTCCTTGATGTGCTTGAGATCCTCGTAAAAACGCATGGTAATCCTCCAATTTAACATTATTTTGCAAAACATACTTTACTTTAAAGAATTTCTGTGGTATACTGTTCTTATAATATTATACAGTATTTTCTGCCATTTGTAAATATGATTATATTGTATTTTTATATGAATATCTTGCAGGAGCGCATATGAACAGAATAACACTGAATATCTTTCCGGAAAATTTCAAGCCTCTGCCCATCGTATTTCACTCTGCCAGTGCCTATTTTAAGCAGGCGACGGCGGAATATCCGCCGGGCGGTCAGGATTTTTATCAGATTCTGATGGTTCTTGAGGGACGAGGTAGGGTATACTGTGATAATGAGATCCATGAACTTAAAAGAGGATCTGCGTTTTTTACTTCAATGAACGTTCCCTCAAAATATATTAACGATGCGGGACTTGTCACGGCGTTTTTGACGGTGATCGGTGAGGGGATGCCCGAGATGCTGGAGCATTTCGGCTGCGGATCCTTTATCTTTGCGGAGTCTGTAAATATAGAAAAGTATATTCCGATGATACGGCAGATAATAGACGAGTATTATGACAGAAAGTGTCAGAGCAGCCTTTCCTCAATGTGCTATTCCTTCTATACGAGCTTTTTTGAGCAGTTTGACGGAAAAGCATTGGCATCTCTTGACAAAACAGCTTTGTATATTGAGAAGAACTTTTCTAAAAAAATCACACTTGCTGAGATCGCAGAGATAAATCAAACCTCTGTGTCAAAGCTGTGCCACGATTTCAAAAAGAAATACGGATGTACCGTTTTTGAGCAGATCCTGAATTTGCGGCTCAATTATGCCTACACTCTTCTGAATTCGGGAATAATTATTAAAACGAAAGAGGTTGCCGCAGAATGCGGATTTGACGATACCAGTTATTTCTGTCATGCCTATAAGAATAAATTCGGCGTAACACCTTCGAAAAAGAATAATCGCCAACATATAGAATAAAACGAGCCTCGGCACATATATGCCGAGGCTCTCCTATGTTTATAGCCTATTAACCTTCGTAAACGAGGTTGTCTGCGATCATCTGGTCAACATTGGTAGCATCCCACCATGCACCTGCGATAGCAACGTCAGCGGTAACTTCTTTGCCTTCGAGAGCAAATACTGCCTGCTCAACTGCGTTGTAACCGATCTGGAAGGAGTCCTGTGCAACGGAACCGATGAGCTTGGGACCGGTGGTAGCCTTCATCCATTCGATCTGCTTGGAGCCTGCGTCGAAGCCGCAGAACTTGATTGCATCATACTTGTCGCCTGCTGCACCGATTGCGTCGTAAACCTGCTTAACAACGCCCTCGTTGGACATGAAGATCGCGGATGCGCCCTTTTCGAAGAGAGCTTCAAGAGCTGCCTTGTATGCGTTGTCAGCGTCGCCGGGCTTTACTTCGTGTGCGATGGAGTACTTGCCTGCGGTAGCGGAGTCAGCGTCAGCGAGAGCCTTGAAGGTGTCGATGAAGCCCTTAGCTCTGTCGATACCGGTCTGGGTTTCGTCGTGCTGGATAACGCCTACAACATATGTTTCAGCGGAAGCTGCGATGTCGTCCTTGATAGCTGCGAAGAACTGTTCAGCCGCAACGCCCGCTGCCTTAAGGTTACTTGTCGCAACGGATGCAACGATGGGGTTCTTGTCTGCAGCGTCGAGAGCTGCAACGTCGTCTGCCCAGATACCGCTGTCGAACTGAACTACGGGAGTGCCGTTGTTCTTTGCGGTGGTGAGGTGGTCAACGAAACCTGTACCGATGGTAGCAAGAACGATTGCATTAGCATTGTTGGAAATAGCGGTCTGAACCATTTCCATCTGAGAGGGAAGATCCTTTGCGGATTCGCTTGCAGGACCGCGGAAGGTGATCTTGTAGCCGTACTTTTCGCCGGCAGCTTCAGCGCCTGCCTTTACGGACTGCCAGAATGCATGGGACTCACCCTTTGCAACAACAGCGATGGTCTTTCCATCAGTGGTACCGCAGCTTGCGAATACTGCTACGATCATGATGAGTGCGAGAACAAGGGATAATACTTTTTTCATGAGTGTTTCTCCTTTAAATTGATTTTTTATTTATCTGTTAGGCTTTTGCCTTAACATTCATTGGTTAGAGAGAAGCAATTTTTGCTTCAATGGCGAGAATCTTTTCGTTCTTTGCTTCCTTTGCAAGATCGGAAGCGATAACGGTGTCGATTTCCTCTTCAAGCTCGGCAAGGGTGAGCTTGCGATTCTTTTTTGCAAGGTCTTTTTCTGTTTCGATTTTAACCTTTGCCGCGTTCTTATTCTTGATTACATCCATGAGAACTGCCGCTACAACGATAAGACCGGTGAGGGCATATGTCACATATGTGGAGTTGAGGTTGAGGTCAAATTTTGCAAGCACGAAGTTAAGACCGCTTCTGATAACTACAAGCATCATGTTACCGATTACCGAGCCTGCTATGGATGCAGTACCGCCGGCAGAGCTTGTTCCGCCGATGTAAACGCCTGCGATGGCATCAAGCTCCATACCGTTACCGGTTGCTGCCGCTACGGTAGGGAAGGATGCTGCCCAGAAAATCGCCGCAATACCTGCTGCAACACCGCTTATAGTATATGCGATGATCTTGAATTTTTCGGTATTGATACCTGAAAGTCTTGTGGCTTCCTCGTTACTTCCGATGGAAAGTATGTATCTGCCGATCTTGCACTTGTACATGAGGTACATACAAAGAATTGCAAAGCCTACTATCCAAGCGAGGCCGGTAGGGAAGCCGTTGGCATTGGAAAATACCTTGTTGAACCAGGTGCCGCTGGGGAAGAATACGTTGGGCACAGCCGCGATAATTGCGCTGACACCTCTTGAGAACATCATCGTACCCAGAGTAGCGATAAATGCCGGGAGCTTAAATTTTGCAACCAAAATGCCGTTGACAAAGCCAAACAGCGTACCGATGGCGATCATTACGGGGATGGTCGCCCACAGAGGCATACCAAGCATATAAAGCTTACCTGCAACAACTGCAGAGGCGATACATACAGTACCGATGGAAAGGTCGATACCACCGGTGGCGATAACAAAGGTAACGCCCAGTGCAAGTACGGCGTAAGGCGCTAAAGACTGAGCCATACTTACTATGTTGTTTTTGTTTATGAAGTTCGGGTTAAGTACAGCGAATATGGCGACGAGCACCAAAAGCGCGGCAACAACGATCAGATTCTGCTTGCCCTTGGTGGCAATAAAATCAACGAACTTGTTTTTTGTTCTTCTTAAGGCTCTTTTGAAGCCTTTGCTGTAAGACATTTTTAATACCTTCGCTTTCGCATTGGCGAAAGCTTCCTTTCGTTGGAATTAGGAATGTTTTACGCCTGCTCTCGCATGGTAGCGTACTTCATTATGGTTTCCTGGGATGCATCCTTTATGTCAAGCTCGGCGGTTATTCTGCCCTCACACATTACGATTACTCTGTCGCTCAGGCGCTGAATTTCCGAAAGCTCCGAGGAAATCATGATAATTGATTTACCCTCTTTTGCAAGCTCTTCCATGAGGGTGTACATTTCGCTCTTTGCGCCAATGTCGATACCTCTCGTCGGCTCATCGAAGATGAAAATATCCGAGTTCTTAAGAAGCCACCTTGCTACGATTACCTTCTGCTGGTTACCGCCGGACAGATTCTTTGTAAGCTGCTGCATGGACGGTGTCTTTGTCTTTAGCTTGGCATTTTCGCGTTTTGCATCCTTGGCAATGGCGTCATCGTTGATCCATCCGAGGCTTATGTAGTCATCAAGATTGCTGAGCACCGAGTTTTCGGCAACGGATTTGTCGAGAAGCAGTCCGAAACGCTTTCTGTCCTCTGAAAGATAACACATACCGTTTGCAACTGCAGTGCTGGGAGCGTTTATGTCAACTTCTTTGCCGTTTATGAAGATCTGTCCGCTGTCCTTTTTGTCAGCACCGTAGATCGCTCTGGCAACTTCTGTACGTCCTGCACCCATAAGTCCCGAGAAGCCGAGGATCTCACCGCGACGGAGCGTGAAGTTTACATCGCGTATCTCCTTGCCTCGATTGAGATTCTTAACCTCAAGCACCACCGGTGCATTTCCGGGTACGGCACTTTCTTCCTTTTTGTCGCCGAAGATAACGCGTCCTACCATCATTTTGACGATTTCGTCCTTCGTGGTATCCTTGGTAATGAGCGTTCCTACGTATTCGCCGTCACGCATGACAGTTACTCGGTCAGAAATGCGGTTTATCTCGTCCATTCTGTGAGAGATGTAGATCATGCCGATGCCTTTTTCCTTTAGGTCGTTCATGATCTTAAACAGCTCTTCAACCTCAAGCTGCGTGAGGGCTGCCGTCGGCTCGTCAAGGACCAGGATCTTTGCATTTCGGGAAACTGCCTTTGCGATTTCAACCATCTGCTGCTTGCCTACGGTAAGTGTACCGAGAGTTACTGACGGGTCGATCTTAACGCCGATCTTTTCAAACAGCTTTGCCGCATCCTGTTCCATTTTTTTGTCATCAATATAAAGCCCGTTTATCATAGGCTCGCGGCCTATGTAAATGTTTTGCGCTACGGTTAAGTGGTTCATCATGTTAAGCTCCTGATGAATCATACTTATACCTGCGTCTTGGGATTCTTTTATGCTGGAAAAGTTTACATGATCGTCAAACAGAACCACATCGCCCTCATCACGCTTGTAAATTCCGCAAAGAACCTTCATGAGCGTTGACTTGCCGGCACCGTTCTCGCCCATCAGTGCGTGTACTTCACCTGCACGCAGATCGAAGTGTACGCCCCTCAGTGCATGAACGCCGTGAAACCGTTTATGTATTCCATCCATATGGAGTACGGTATTCTGCATCATGTCATTCCTCCTTTCGCCTATTACATTTATATTGTACATCTTTTCAGTATTATTTTCAATAGCATAAACTGCAAAAAATATCGCAAAAATAAACACATATTTTAAAAAAAGTATTGCTAAAATAAAAGGTATATGATATACTATATATGGTTAGTATAAATAATTTTCGTCAAAATGCGTTATATGCCATGAATATTATTGTTTGTTTTTTACAAAAGTAACGCGCTAAAGCAAAAAGCAATAATAAACAAAAGTATATTGTCTGTAATGCACAAAAACGAAGATGTCTTTTTGGAGGTATTGAATGAAAGACGAAGCTGCTGTAGCCCCGGATACACATCGTATAGTAGCCTATTCCAAGAGTGACGCCATCAAGCTTGATACAAAGTGCCTATATGCCGGCAAGCTTGAAAAAATAAGACAATGGCACGAAAATCCCCATGAGCATCCTTTTTGCGAGATTTTGTTTGTTTTGGCAGGACGAGGTGAAGTAATTATCTCGGGAAATAAGTATTCCGTCAAGAAGGGCGACATCATAATATATAACCCACACGAAATCCACGAAGAGTCAACAGCAGACAGTCCGGGGATCGAGCTTGCTTTTATGGGCATCACCAATTTCAAGGTCTGTGATTTGCCCATTGACCATCTGATTCCCGCTGATATGCCCCATGTGTTTTCTGCCGAGGAAGATGAGGAGAATATTAGGTTCTATTTTTCTACATTGGTAGAGGAGGTAAGCGATGAGCGGCAATACAATGAGCTTATTGCAAAATACTGTGCAAGACTCATTCTTATAGCCATACTTCGCCGATCCAACATATCCGAAACGAAATTTGTTACAAATGCAATATTTCTTCGCATACATCAGTATCTTAATGATAATTTCGCGAAGATAGAATCAATGGATCAGATCTGCAGTGATCTGCATATCAGCAAATATTATCTTTCACACGTTTTTAAAAAATACATGGGCAGACCGCCTATGCAGTATGTTACGGCTCAGCGCATAGCTCATGCGAAGAAACTGTTACAGCAGACGGATTTGACAGCAACAGAAATCGGGGAAATTTGCGGATATCATGACCATGTGCTGTTTTTTAAGGCATTTAAAAAAATGGAAGGAATCACGCCAATCGCTTTCCGTCGAAAGACTTCGGGTCCCGGCATGGTTCCGAGAGAATAATAACAGATAAAGGGCTGTTGCAAGCGCAACAGCCCCTTCATAGTATTACTGACCCGGTTCTTTCTCTTTTTTTAGTCTGATGAGATAAATTGCGGACGAAACCATATTGAATACCTCGCAGATAAGCCCGCCGATGGATAGATTGAAAATATTGTGCACGATCCATGAGGGGGACATATAGGCGATTTGGAATTTGCGGATAGTCTTATCGTTTCCGCGCCACATCAGCACGCTCATTATAACAAGTGCGGAGAATGGGATGAATACCAGAAGTATCTGCTTTGGCGAATGATCGAGGATGATGGAAAATATGAAGCAGGCGATATACGCAATTTCAACCACGATGAGCTTCCATGGGTTTTTTGCATCTTTTGAGAAAAGCAAGCCGCGGATCAGATTGCTGAGATTGAATAAAGCTCCGCCATAGGCACCGATCAGAAGAAAGTTAAGAACAAAAAACAGACTTCCGCCGCCCTGCATCAGAAAAAAGTTTTTATTACTTTTACACTGAAAAGAGGCTACGATAATAACAAGCCCGATAATTCCAAAGCCTTGCGCAATTATATCTGTCATGATATCAAACAACGCCCTTCTGGAGCATGATATTTGCGTATATTGCGCTTTCGCCGGTAGCAATTATGCAGTAGCATTTCTTTGCCTCGTCGTAGAAATCGAAACGGTCAATATTGCATACAGCATCAGCGCCGCGCTGGTCGTGAGCGGCTACGATGTTTTTATATGCATCCCAGATAGGAGTTTCTACCTTTCCCACATCGCGGTCCATAAGCTGCATGAGGGTTACGGGCTTTTCTACGTAAGCGTCGAGAGGGAACACGGTGAGAATTGCATCTAAAATCTCGGGAATTCCGTGACCGTCCATTCGGATAACGATGGAGTCTTTACCCATGGTTTCAGCAGGGAAGTTACCATCCGCGATACAGATGCGGTCGCTGTGGCCCATTTCGCAGAGCACCTTGAGAAGCTCGGGGGATAAAATTTTTGGAATGTTTTTAAGCATAATTGCACCTCACAATAATATTCTTGTGATTTTATTGTAACACAGAAGCGGCAGTTTGTCAAGGAGAAAATAAAAGAACTGCCGCAGGTATCAGCCTGCGGCAGTTTTAATGAGTTATGAAGCATTAAATTAAAGTGTGCAATAAGTAAGCTTCATCTGAAATGGAGTGTGCTTATTCAGCAGCTACTCCGTCAAAGGTGTAGTACTTTGCGAGGGTCTTGAGTGCAGACTCATAGTTTGCATCCCAAGCATCTTCGTCGAGGTTGAAGTAACCGTCAAAGTCACCCTGGTTGCAGTTCTTGTAGAACTCGCTTCCGTCAGCATCGGTAAGACCCATTGCTACGAAAGAGGACGCTGCAACCTCGCCGCCCTTGGATACGCTCTTACAGATGTAATCGCGGTCGAAGAGGAGGGAGATAGCCTTGCGGATCTCAGCCTGAGCAAGCTCTGCTTCAACACCGGTGAGGGTGGAGTCAGCAGGAAGAATGCTTTCGTTTACGTTCCAGCATACATAGTATGTACCGGTCTGACCTGCAATAACAAATTCAGTGGGGAAATCAACCTTAAGGGTGTCGATTTCATCGGTGGGAACATCGTCGATGAAGAGCCAGTCACCGTTCTTGAAGTTGGTGGGCATGTTGGATGCATCATCGGAGAGGTAGCAGTTGATAGTAGGCATTGTTACTGTGTCAGCTGCATGATAGTTTTCATTCTTTGTAAGAGTGATAACGGAGTCGTGAGTCCATGCGGAGATGGTGTATGCACCGTTACCGATGTAGGTTTCAGGTTCGGTCGCCCAAGCCTCGTTAGCTACAGTTGCTTCGTGTACGGGAGCGAAGGTCGGGAATGCGAGAAGCTCGTTCCAGTAAGCTGCAGCGTTGTTAATGGTAACAACGAGAGTTCTGTCATCGGTAGCTTCAACAGCAAGCTTTGCGCCTTCAACGCCGGTGGAAACATCAGCGTAACCCTTAACGAGCTCGAACATATAGCCGTAGTCAGCAGCGAGGTCAGCGGAAGCTGCGCGGTTCCAAGCGAATACGAAGTCTGCTGCGGTGAGAGGATCGCCGTTGCTCCAGGTAAGACCTTCCTTAAGAGTGTAGGTGTAGGTTACAGTACCGTCTTCGTTAATAACGCCCTCGGGAAGAGCTTCAGCGAGGTCGGGAACGATAACGAGCTTACCTGCATCGTCCTGTGCCCACTTAGCAAGACCGGAGAAGAGGTGAGCGATCATGGTAGCACCGTCAACTGCGCTGTTAAGAGCGGGGTCAAGAGTGTCAGGCTCGGAAGCGAGGCAGATGTTGATGCTGTCTGCGCCTTCAACAGTGGTGTTCATGAAGTACTTGTAACCGAGAGGATTGGAGAAGAAGCCCTTAACGGACTCGTCAATCATGTAAAGGTCGGTGTAGTAGTAGATCGGAACGATACAGCCGGTAGCCATGAGCATATCTTCAGCAACGTGCATCATAGCGTAACGCTTAACGTTGTCGGTCTCAGCCTTGATAGCGCTGATAAGAACGTCATAGGTTTCAGCCCATGTGCCGTCTTCAACCTTGGTTTCGTAACCGAAAGCAGTGAGGTCGAGGTCGTACATCTTAAGGTCAGCATGAGCGCCCTTACCGAACTGAATATCGTTGTTACCGGAGCCGCTTACCCACATATCGAGGAAGCAGATCGGGTCGTTGTAGTCAGCTACCCAGCCGTTACGAGCAACAGAGTAGTCGCCGTTCTTACGGGTGTTAAGGAATGTGTTCCATTCCTGGTTGGTAAGCTGCATGGTGATGCCAACGTTTGCGAGAGCACCCTGGAGGTACTCAGCGATTGCCTTGTGACCGTCGTTGGTGTTGTAGATGTAGTCGAGAGAAGGGAAGTTTGTGATCTTGCCAACAGGAACTTCTACAGGAGTATCTTCGCCTGCGGTGGTATCGGTAACATCATTGGGAGTGGTTTCATCGTTGCCACTGGGAGTGGTGTTACAAGCGGTAATACCAAAAATCATAGCTGTTGCAAGCATAAGTGCGAGAATCTTTTTCATGATTTTGAATTTTCCTTTCAAAATAATATTTTCAAACCCGTCCTCGGAAGTATTGCACACCATCCGAGGCGGATATTGAACAGAATTAATAACTGATACTATCAGTTGACGTCATCCACATGATGACAAGCGACAAAGTGACCCTTGGAAACTTCCTTGAATTCGGGCATTGCCTCTGCACATTCCTCGGTCGCATAGGGGCAACGGGTGCGGAAAGGACAGCCGGAGGGAGCATTGAGAGGGCTTGGAATGTCGCCGCTTAAGGTGATACGTTGATTTGCTCTTGCTATTTTGGGGTCCGGCACGGGAACTGCGGACATAAGAGCCTTTGAGTAAGGATGAAGGGGATGATTGTAAATTTCGTCCGCGTCTGCGGTTTCAACCATCTTACCGAGATACATTACCGCAATGCGGTCACTGATGTGACGTACGACGAGAAGGTCGTGAGCGATAAAGAGGTAAGAAAGACCAAGTTCATCCTGGAGTCTGTCAAACATATTGATAACCTGCGCCTGAATCGAAACGTCAAGAGCAGATACCGGCTCATCACAAACGATGAAATCGGGATTTATTGCAAGTGCTCTCGCAATGCCGATTCTCTGACGCTGACCGCCGGAAAATTCGTGAGCATAACGGGAAGCGTGCTCGCTGTTAAGTCCCACGTTGTCCATAAGCTCAAGGATACGCTCCATGCGCTCTTTCGCCGGATACATTTTATGTATGTCAAGAGGCTCACCGATAATATCGGCAACGGTCATACGGGGGTTAAGTGAGGAATAGGGATCCTGGAAAACCATGGTGGCTTTCTTTCTGAATTCCTTTATGCTTTTCGTGGATTCTATCTTATTGCCGCGGTAGTAAATTTCACCGCCGGTGGGCTTATAGAGATGGAGCAACGTGCGTCCGACGGTGGTTTTACCGCATCCGGATTCACCGACAAGGCCAAGGGTCTCACCGGGATTGATGTGAAAAGATACGCCGTCAACAGCCTTCAGCGGCTTTGACTTGAAAAGCCCCATGTTGATGTTAAAGTGCTGCTTTAAGTCTTTTACTTCAACGAGAGGTTTAACGTTATTTTTGTCATTACTTTTATCCATTTGTATATTAAACCTCCTGTCTTAAGCTTTTGTATTATCGGGTTCGATGGTGACCGAACCGTCTTCAACGCCTTTTTTGACGTTCATCCAGCAAGCGGCATGGTGACACTCGTTGATTTCGAGTCTTTCCGCACGCTCTGTAAGACAAATCTTCATGGCATTCTCGCAGCGAGGGGCGAAGGGACATCCTGCCGGCATATTGAGAAGGTCGATAGGAGTACCGGTAATTGGCTGAAGAGGCGAGCCGTCGCTGGTCGTTGTGGGAATGGAGTGGAGAAGTCCCTTGGTGTATTCGTGAGCGGGATTGTAGAATATCTCATCTGCAGTGCCCTGCTCGCAGATAGAGCCGGCGTACATTACGATTACTTCGTCGCACATCTGTGCCACAACGCCGAGGTCATGGGTAATCATTATGATTGCCATTCCAAGCTCTTTCTGCAGGGAGTTCATAAGCTCCAAAATCTGTGCCTGAATTGTAACGTCAAGAGCCGTTGTAGGTTCGTCCGCTATGAGGATGTCCGGCTCGCAGGCAAGTGCCATTGCGATTACGATACGCTGACGCATACCGCCGGAGAACTCAAAGGGATACTGCTTCATTCTCTTTTCCGGCTCATTGATATTTACGAGCTTCAACATTTCAACAGCACGCTCGTAAGCCTGCTTTTTGTTTCTGTTTGTATGAAGGAGTATAGCCTCCATGAGCTGATGACCGATTGTGTATGTGGGGTTAAGTGAGGTCATAGGGTCCTGGAAAATAATCGAGATTCTATTTCCGCGGATGGTCTTCATGACCTTTTCTCCTGCACCGACAAGCTCTTTGCCGTCGAATTTTATGGAGGATTCGGGATTTATTTTTGCTGTGGAGGCGAGTATCTGCATGATAGAGTAAGCGGTAACCGATTTACCGGAACCGGACTCACCTACGATGCCGAGTACCTTTCCTCTTTCGAGATTGAATGAAATACCGTTTACAGCCTTAACTTCGCCGGCATCGGTGAAGAAGGATGTACGTAAATTTTTTACTTCAAGTAAAGCCATTTTTTTGTTCAACCTTCCTTTCTGCGTCAGCTGTTAAGCTTGGGGTCGAATGCGTCACGCAGACCGTCGCCGAAAAGGTTGAGGGCGAGCACGATAAGCGAGATAACCGCTGCGGGGAAAATAAGTCTGTAGGGGTATGTGTAAATACCTTCAAGGGCATCGGATGCAAGAGAGCCGAGAGAGGGCATCGGTGCATTGATTCCGAGTCCGAGGAAGGAGAGATAGCTCTCGGTGAAGATCGCGCTGGGGATCTGAAGTGC
Organism: Candidatus Flemingiibacterium sp.; assembly: GCA_045649205.1. GTDB lineage: Bacteria > Bacillota > Clostridia > Oscillospirales > CAG-272 > Flemingiibacterium. The sequence goes on along the minus strand of JAZRPJ010000110.1, from coordinate 18,891 downwards.
GGTGGAAATGATGATAACGCTGATACAGTTGGGGATCAGATGCTTTCTGATGATCCAACCGCTCTTTGCGCCCGAAGCCTTTGCTGAAAGAACGTATTCCTGCTCGCGAAGAGAGAGGATCTGACCGCGGATAAGGCGGGACATGGATACCCAATAGAGAAGGGCAAAGACTATGAATAGACTTATAATATTACTTCCTACCTTTTCAAGTGCCGTTCCTGCGATGGCCTCGCCCAGGAGCAGGTTCATTACCGATGCAAGAAGAATAACCATAAGCATATCCGGGAGCGAATAGATAAGGTCAACGATACGCATGATCACGAGGTCAACAACGCCTCCGCAGTAACCGGAGATAGCACCGATGAGCATACCGATAACAAGAACGATAATGCTTGCGAAAAGACCTACTGCAAGAGAAACGCGCATACCGTAGATAACACGGATAAAGTAGTCACGTCCTCGTGCGTCAGTACCGAAAACGTGGGGGAAGATATCCTCGCCGCCGCCGGTATACCCGAAGAAGGAAACTACATAAACAGCTTTCTGTGTTGCTGTGATATCGGTTTCTATAAGAACCGCATCGCCGGATGTTCTTGCTGCTTTCTTTGAACCGGAAGTTTCCCAGATCCAATCGGCAACTGGCTTGTAGTCAAAATCCTTATACTTTGCTTCGTTGTCGGAATCATATTCAGCATAAACGGGAAGAGTGGAGGCGAGAGCTTTGAATGCCTCTTCGGTAGCTTCGCCGGCAAGGTAAGAATCAAGGAATGCTGCCGCCTCTGCCTTTACCTCTGCGGCACGTTCTTCGTCAGAAGGAAGAAGAAAGCGCACAAAATGAACATTTGCCACACCGAACATACGCTCACGTTCCTTGCCGCCGTATGTAAAGGGAGCGAGGTCATTGTATGTATCGTCCATCTTACCGTATTTACCCATGCCGAGCATCTGATCGTAGCTGTAGGGCCAGAACATAGGGATGAAAATGCAGGCAAGAGCGAGAATTACAACCACAAAGAAGCTGATCGTTGCGATTTTATTTTTGAGAAGGCGCTTAACTCCGTCCTTGAAGAAGGTGGAAGCGGGGCGCATCTGTACCATATATTCCTTCTCTTGCTCGGTTGCAGGAAGGAAAGCATCTACATTCAGATGCATGCTGAACGGAAATTTCTTCATTTATATTATCCTCCTTATTCGAGCGTGATGCGCGGGTCAACAACCTTGTAGAGAATATCGCCAACAAGGTTCATGACAACGATAAATGTTGCGAGAATGATGGTGGTGCCCATGATGAGAGGATAGTCACGGCTGGTGATGCTGTTTACAAATGCGCGTCCGATGCCGGGAACTGCAAAAATTTGTTCAACAACAAGCGAACCGGTAACGATATAAGCAAGCATGGGGCCAAAATATGTAATTACGGGGATGAGCGCATTTTTAAGCGCGTGACCGAATATGAGCTTTACGCTGGATACGCCTTTGGCTTTTGCAGTGCGTATATAGTCCTGACCGAGAACGTCCAGCATTGACGAACGGGTCAGACGGGTTATGTATGCGGTGGGGTAGAGCGCGAGAGTGATAATCGGGAGTACAAGTCCGGCGGCGGTGGATCCGTTTGCGGGCAGCCACCGTAACGTCCCGGCAAATACAAGCAGTAGTATCGATCCCATTATAAAGGAAGGCATTGATACGAAAGCGGTGGTTATTACCATAATTACGCGGTCGATTATTTTGTTTCTGCGAAGTGCCGCTACAGAGCCGAGCACAACACCTACGCCCAGTGCGGAAAACGCCGCAATAAGACCGAGCTTGGCAGAGGTCTTAAGACCTTCGCCGATTATATCAATAACTTCGCGTCCGCGCTTTTTGAGAGAGGGGCCGAAATCAAATTCGGTTACGATATCCTTGAGATAAGTTGCATACTGTTCGAGAAGCGGCTTATCAAGACCGTATTTTGCCTCCTGGCGCGCTATTTGTTCCGCAGTCATGGTACCTTCGCGAAGGAAAGGCCCTCCGGGAACTGCGTGCATTACGAAGAATGTTACTGTTATGACTACCCATACCGTCAATAGAGCGAGTAGAATACGCTTGGCGATATAGAGCAATGTTTTAGAACTCATTTTAAGACCAATCCTTTCTTTTTGGGGAATTAGAGCCGCGCATGTCTTGTGCGCATACGCCTTCAATATATTTTATCACAAAAGAGCATTATTGTCAACCTTATTGCAAAACAAAAATATGCACATTTTGTACAAAAATGCACGCATCGACATAAAATATGGCTATGCGCGGTTTATTATATGTTATTTTTCGCCAAAAACAACGGCTTCTTCACCATATAATGACATCTGCCGGGAGCACGATAAAAAGCCTTACAGGATCTTCTGCAAGGCTTTTCGTATTTGAAGATGATGATTTTTGGCGGTTATTTACTCTGCTCCAGCTCTTTAATCCGTAATTCAAGAAGGTCACGGTAATGATCCAAAAATATATGCCAGAAGCTGCTGTCGATAAATTCATTCTTGCCGGTTTCCTTCATCTTCATATATTTTCCGTAGGTATCGTTATTCCAGGTGTGGTTACCGAGGACGATATCTGTCTTTTCTTCTTTCAAGCGGGCAAGGGATGCGAAATACGCTTCGCGGCAGTTCTCAAAATCAAAAGTGGAGGGATGTACAAGGGTATTAAGACCTGCACCGCCGAACATACCGATGCGATAGGTGTTTTCTCCGTCGGTGTCATTATAGAAAAATGATACCGTGCCCTTTGTATGACCGGGAGTATGCACAAAAGAAATGGTTATACTTCCGAGAGAGAGGGTATCTCCGTCATCAACGATGATATCCGGGGTGAAATACTGCTTTGCATTTTCAAGGTCATCTCTGCCGATAAGCGTTTTCGCTCCGGACAGCTCGGCTATGGCTTCGGTTGCCGCGGTGTGATCCCAGTGCCAATGAGTGTTGATAATATATTTTATATCCTCCGGTTTGAAGCCAAGCTGATATATGGAATTAATAACAAGATAGGCGGTGTTTGAATATCCGGTATCTATCAGAATAAGTCCGTCACCGGTATCGATAAGGTGGCTTGAAGCCTGGTAAGTACCGACAAAATAGGTGTTGCCGAAAATTTTAAATGGCGTCATTTTGCCAAGCCACGGCTTTGCCTCCATTTCGCCTTTGTGTTCATATTTTTCCCCGTATCTGAACATGTTACCCCTCCGAATACTAAAATGTTTTACTTAATAAGTATACCACAAATACCGTGATTTGTCAACCGTTTTAAGCGTAACTATTAATATAATATAATGGTAAAATATAAATGCAGCCACACGTTAGGATAGCTGCATTGTTTGTAAGAAATCAGTACATTGCTGTGACACGCTTGAAATCCACAAAGGCTCTTCCGGCATAGGTCAGAGTGCCGGTGTCACCGACTAAAATGGCATAATATCTCGGATCGTCCGTTCTGAACGCAAAGTCCAGACGCTGCCCGCTTTCAAGTTCGAACATTATGTGGGAAAAAGGATCAGGACTGTCCGTATCGGTACGGAAATCGCGCTTGCTCACGACCTTGGCGGTCACTAAAATTTGCAGGCTGGTCTGAAGATCTCTTACTCCAAGGATACGGTCATTTCTTTTCTTGGCATATAAAAGCACAATAAAAAGAAGTATCATGGTGAGTGCCAATAGGGCTACAATTATATCGAGAAATTCAGTGGTTCCCGAATCGTTAGCTATATTTAGAAAAAACTCTTTCAATGAGGCAGAAAATAAAATAAATGTGCGCATGTTACCTCCGGAAGGGTAAATCATTATCTTGACAATTATTAGTATACCATAGTATTTTTAAAATGTCAATAGATAGTATACAATAATATATGAAATATTTTATTTTTGGAGGGGAGCATGAAAGATACACTGAATGAAAACATAAAAGTTTTAAGACAGCAAAGCGGGTTAAACCAGGTGGAATTTGCAAGAATAATGAACGTTACAAAGCAGTGCGTTTCAAATTGGGAAAACGATAATGTTGTACCGTCCGTTGAAATGCTCATAAAGCTTGCCGATTATTTTAAGGTTTCTACGGACTATCTTCTGGGACGGGAAAAGGACGAATCAATAAATGTATCCGGACTGACAGAGGAACAGATCGCCCATATTTCCATGCTTGTAAGAGATTTTTGTCAGGCCAATCAAAGAGTACTATAAAATCATGACCACCGGTTCAACCGGTGGTCATGATTTACATTTGTTTATACCTTTTTCTGAATACCATAGGCGACACACCATACTTGTCTTTAAATATTTTATAAAAATTACTCATACTTTGAAATCCGCACTCATAGCACATATCTATTATGTTTATGTTTGTGTGAATGAGTAGGTTGGAGATATAGTTAAGTCTGAGCTGATTTATAAATTCTGACAAGGTAACACCGCAATAGCTCTTTACACATCTTGCAAGATGCTCTCTGCTTTTTCCGGAAAGCTCAATCATTCTCTCACTTCCAGCAATAAAATTCTCGGGGGTTTCCATTTTGGTAATCAGATCAGCCAGCCATAACGGCATTTTATCATCAGCAGGTTCTGCGAGCTTAAAAAAGAAACAAACAAAAATATCCGCAAGAATTGCCCTCATCTGTAGCTTGAGTGCCTTTTTATCCTGCCAGTTTACGATATTCTGCCGGGAACCGCTATAAAACCCGCTGAAGATGATGCTTTAAGACAGCTCGGCTACGGAGAGGAAATCGCAGACCTGTTATATAACAAAGCATTTTTCAAGCTTTGCGAAGGGCAGAAAAAAGCAAATGAAAACGAAATACCAATTATGATTTTCATTCCTCATCCGTTTGAAATTGAGGGTGAATTTGAAGCAGGCTTTTTACTTCAGAACCAGAACTGGAATTTCGGTGAGGAAACGATTGGTTTTGTTTTTGACGAAAACGGGAATCAGCTTCCTACACAGAACGAAACCCCCGACTGCACAATAAATCTTGACTGGGTTAAGAAAATATGCTTTAGCGGAAAGCTTGCTCCATCTTCGGTTACAAGATTTGATGTAAAGCTGGAGGTTGTTAAACAAAAGGAAAAGGAAAACGCACCAAACAGCGACTTTATCACTGTGTCAAACGGAAACAATAATATTCGTATAAGCAGAAAAACGGGACTTATTGACCTTTATGAGATAAACGGAAAACCAATGCTTGAAAATACAGGTATTCTTGAGGTATATAACGACAATGAAGACCCGTGGGGTATGCTGGTTAACTCATTTAACAATTTTAAAGATACCTTTAAGCTTATGAGTGATACAGATGCAAATGAATTTACCGGCTATCCCGATGAAAAAATATCAAACGTTCGTATTGTTGAGGACGGGGAAGTCCGCACAAAGGTTCAGGCACTTTTCTCATATAAACGCTCTGTTGCAGTGGTTGAATATACAATACCCAAAACAGCGAAATATGTTGATGTTGACATTACAATGTATTCAAACGAACCTAACGTGATGATAAAATACCATTTAGACACCCGCATTTCGGGTAAGCCGTACGGAGATACCGCCTTCGGATGCGAAGAGCTTTTTAATGATGAAAGAGAAGCGGTATACCATAAATGGTGCGGTATAAAAACAGACAGTGACGGACTGTATGTTTTAAACAGCGGAATATACGGCGGAAGCTTTACCAACAGTTCAATTAAGCTTTCACTTCTTCGTACGCCCATATATTCAGCGCATCCTATAGGTAAAAGACCGATTGCACCGCACAACAGATTCACAAATCATATTGATATGGGTGAAAGACATTTCTCATTCAGAATTATATCAGAGGATAACATACCCAAGCAGGCTCAGGTTTATAATCAGAAGCCTCAGGTGCTTTCGTTCTTCCCGTCTGGAGAAGGTAAAAAGACAGAGCATGCAATAACAGTAAGCTCGCCCGATATTTTGCTTTCATCTGTAGAGAAAACAGAAAACGGCTATAAAGTCACATTATACAACAGTACAGATGCCGACAGAGCTACTGAAGTTGAAATACCTGCCTGCAATAAAAAGGTTGAACTAAAGTTTACAAAGTATGAGCTTAAAATGATTGATGTCCCGTTCGGCGGTGAGAAATAATTATACTATATCCAATGCTTTTAACCCCCGCCCTTAAGGAAGCAATGTGGTGGAAAACGAGATTTACAATATTTACGGCAAAGGAAGCCTGATATAAAAATCGGTGAAAGTCAGGAGCTTTCCTGCCGTGACGATTTAAAAAGCATGATAGCAAACGGACCTCTTGCAAGCAAAACAGTAACCACCGAAATCGTCGACGGGCTTTTGGGAGAATAGCGGTATAATGACAAATCAGCCTTGGAGTTATGATTCCTCCAAGGCTTTTCTTATGACAGCATAATTTTAATGATCTCCGCATCGGTTTTGCGCATACCGTCCACGGCAAGACGGCTGACATTGCGGATGGTGTTTTCCACGCCCTTGCTGACGATGCCGTCGCCTCCCAAGAATTGGCTTCCGTGACGGAACATCTGCATACCGAGGATACCGGCTTCCACTGCCGAGGCGATCTTCGCGGCACAGCTTGCCTTGGCACCGTCGCAGATGACACCGGAGTTGATGGCGATGGCGTTGACTACCGTGTGTGCGATCTCACGGAATTTGCCGCCGTACAGATATGTAATTCCTGCCGCCGCACCGCAGCCTGCACTGATAACACCGCAGTAGGCACTCAGCGGACCGATACCGCTTTTGAGATGAATGGTTACAAGATTGGATACCGTCAGCGCACGGTAGAGAATTTCATCGGACACACCAAGCTCACGGGCGTAAACAACCACGGGCACAGAGGCGGTGATCCCCTGATTTCCCGATCCGGAATTTATGACTACCGGCTTTTCACAGCCGCCCATACGGGCATCGGATGCCGCCGCGGCGTAAGCTTTCGCTCGGGTGACTACATCATCACAGCCGGACTTAAGAATAACCTGTCCGATCCGCGCACCGTAGTTGCCGCGGAGACCTTCCTCGGCAATGTCCATATTGCAGGTGATCTGTCTGGCTAAAATGTCTTTTACGGCTGTGATGTTCATTGTGTCGGCAAATTCGACGATATTCTCCACTGACAGAAGATCTTTATCCCATGAAGCTTCGACCTCGTTATTTTCGGGACTGCGGCTGTAGACTGTTTTACCGTCGCGCTTGATGCAGACAATGTTTGTGTGATCCTCCGCGATACGGCAGACCGCTTCGTGACCGCCGCCTTTGAGAGTGATGCAAATATCAAAGAGTGCACCGGATTCAGATTCGCGGACCGTGAAATCTGCCTGCTCTAAATACCAGGCAATCTTCATCTGCTGATCTGCGGTGACGCTGCTGATAACGAGCAGCTCACGCTCCGGATCGCCGGCGATAATGCCTGCTGCCGCAGCCGCCGCAAGTCCGTGAAGTCCGCCGGTATTGGGGACGATGACGCTTTTGACATTTTTGATTATATTTGCACTTACGGCGATATCCACCGCTTCGGGTAAAGAGTCAAGCTCCCTTGCCGCCGCTGCCGCCGCATAGGCTACGGCGATAGGTTCAGTACAGCCCATAGCCGGTACAAGCTCCCGGCGAAGTATGCGTACATAGGTATTGTAAAGACTTTGTTCCATAGATTCACCTCATGGGGATGATTTGGGTACAGCCATTTCTGTCGGAAACATGCCCGATTTGCTGGTTTTATTATAACACAATAAATGCAATAAGTCAAGTGAGCAAACAGATCAGCTTTGGATAAAAACAGCACCGAAAAAAGTTGGTTTTGTCACATAAATTTTTGGAAAACCCATTGACAAACAGTATTGATAATGATATACTATATTCGTAAAATCACACATACAAGGAGAACATATTATGCGGTATGTCATTGACCACGATTTACATATTCACTCCCATATTTCTCCATGCTGTGAGGATCGGGAACAAACCCCGGCTGTAATCCACGCCTATGGAGAGGCGAACGGTTTTCCGCTTCTTTGCCTGACCGACCATATGTGGGATCCCGAAACTCCCGGAGCCGCAAAACATCCCAGAAAATTGTCCTACGAACAAATCAGAGAAGCGCTTCCTCTTCCGCAGTCCGAAAAAACCCGCTTCCTTTTCGGATGCGAAACCGATCTGGATAAAAACGGTATCATCGGCGCCTCCCCCGAAGCCATAAACGCTATGGATTTTGTGATTATCGCCACTACCCACATGTCTGTGACTATGGAAGGATTCACCTGTGAGGGAACAGAGGATGCCGCGGAACGGGCAAAGCTGTGGTGCAGTCGGTTTGAGGCTGTGCTTGACCTGGATCTGCCTTTCCATAAAATCGGAATCGCACACTTGACCTGTTACCTTATTTATTTCAAGCACGGTGAAAGACATTTGGAAGTTCTGCGTCTGATCCCCGATGAAGAATACCGTAGACTTTTCAAAAAGGCCGCTGAGCGCGGTATCGGAATTGAACTGAACTTCCCCAGCCTGAATATGAGCGGGGAAGAGCTGGAGCTGAATTTGAAGCCCTTCCGTATTGCCAAGGAAGAGGGATGTAAATTCTATTTCGGCAGTGACGCACACGGTCCGGCTGACCTTGCGTATGCAAAAGAAAATTTTGAAAACATAATCGATCTTTTGGACCTTGAGGAATCGGATAAGTTCCCCTTTGTGGTGCAAAATCGTTAAGTCACACCGAGAGATATTTATTGCTGTTTTTAGTAAGTGATGGAGGATAAACAAATGACAGTTGAAAGAAACTATGATTTTTGCAAACGTTTACTCGAAGTACATAAAAAGAACCGCCGCAATAAGAACCTGAAGCCGGCGGCAGATGAATTTTCGTTTGAGGGCGCCGTCCGCATCCTCATGCCCGTTGATGCCGGTGAGATCACCGTGACCGCCGCGAAGGACTTTGCCGACTATCTCTTTGTGTCCATGAATGTCACCGCATATGTGGACTACGATAACGGCGAGGACACTCCCAACACCGTAAGGTTGGCTCTTGCAGCGGATCTCGGTGAGGCGAATGAGCGCCGCGGACACCGCATAACCGTAGGTGAAAATGTAACGGTTGAGGGATATGACGAGGCCGGCATACTGCAGGGACTGTTTTACCTTGAGGATGTTATGAATCTGCGGGAGGCACCCTTCCTCAAAAAGGGCGTTGAAACAAGAAGAATCATGTTTGCCCCCCGTACTGTTATGTCAGGATACGGCGTAGGTGAATATCCGGATGAGTATCTTGCACAGCTGGCACACCACGGCTTTTCCGCGATTATGCTTTGGATCAAGGGCCCCAACGAGAATCAAAAGGGCTTCCAGAATTTCAGTGATCTTGCAGTTCGCGCCGCACGCTACGGTTTCGATATTTACATAGAAAGCTATACAAAGCACGATGTATATCCGGAGGGCGAAGAGGCACAGAAATTCTACGACAATCTGTACGGCGAACTGTTTGCCCAGTTCCCCTTTATCAAAGGACTTGTAATAGTCGGTGAAGCGGTCAATTTCCCCAGCCGCGATCCAAGTCTTCCCGAGGGGAGGCGTCCCGGCTGGTGGCCCTGCTCGGACTGGCCGTTACTGCTTAAGATGATTCAGAATTCGGTTAAGAAGATCAAGCCCGACGTTGAAATAATGCTCAGCTCCTACAACTGGGGATGGTGTGACTATGAGCGCCGCCAGAAGCTTATCAGCGAACTTCCCGAGGGCATACTTCTCAACTGCGGTTGGGAGATGTTCGAATTTTATGACCTGGACGGAGTGAAGGAATGCTGCAGCGACTATTCACTTCGTGTGGTAAAGCCGGGACATTACTTCCTGACCGAATCGGAAGCCGCAACTAAGTACGGCATTAAGCTTGAAGCCATAGCAAATACCGGCGGCAAGACCTGGGACATCGGTGCCATCCCCTATGACCCGGCACCATACCGTTGGGCAGAACGCTTCGAGGCGCTTCGCAAGGCTCACGACAACAACAATCTTGCCGCACTCCTTGACTCTATCCACTTCGGAGTTTATCCGTCATTTATCACGGAAATCGCAAAATGGGCATTCGCCGAGCCTCGCGTTGACTTAAACGAGCTTATACCCAAGATTCTTGCCATGCATTTCGGACACGAGGAGCTCGACAAGATCGACGAAGCGATGCATCTTTGGAGCGAAGGCTTTGCCAATATGGTGCCTACCAACGAGGATCAGTACGGTGCACTCAGAATCGGTCCGTCCCATCCCTTCTATTCGGGCGAGCGCAACAGACCTATCATGGTTGAAGGAAGCATAGTACCGGTCAACAGCCCGCCACAGGATAAGTTTGCGATGCATAAGCTTTGCCCAGGTATGTATAACTGCTACTACGAATACGACAGTTTCGGCGATCCGGGCGAGATACGTATGCCCAAGGAGCTTGAGGCGTACCAATACGTCAAGAACTGTTTCCGGCGCGGTCTTGAGCTTCTTGAAAGCGTAGCGGTTAAGAATGACGAACTAAAGAGGCTTATCAACATGGGTCACTTCATACACCGTACCATAATCACCGCACTTAACAGAAAGCAATATTTCCTACTTGACAATGCGCGTGCTGCGGAGAAAGACGTCACCAAGCGCGATGCAATCATCGACGAAATGATTGAACTTCTGAAGGCAGAGCGCCAAAATGCGGTTGACACCATACCTCTCGTCGAATATGACTCCATACTCGGATTTGAGCCGTCCATAGAATACGTCACTGACAGAAGGCGCCTTGAATGGAAGATAGCACAGATTGATGAAGAAATCGGAATTGTCATGAATTATAAGAAATGAGGAACTAAAAAATGAAATATGCTCAGGACACATTAAATATGCGAAATGAGCGCTTCGGGATGTTTGTTCACTGGGGACTTTACAGCATCCTTGCCGGTAAATGGGACGGAAAGGAAGTAGACGGACTCGGCGAATAGATCATGCGCCATGCTAAAATCCCGTTGGCAGATTACAGCCGCGCGGTAAGGGATTTTAACCCTGATCCCGATTATGCAAAGAAATTAGTAAAAGCGGCAAAGGATGCCGGCATGAAATAAGATGACCGACGATCTCACAATGATGGTCAAATACTACCAGCCCCACTGTGTCATCAACTCGAGGATTTCGCACGGACGCGGTGACTATGAATCCCTCGGCGACAATTCCATTCCTACTATTCCGGTGGGCATCCCGTCGGAGTGTCTGGTAACCCTCAACGACACATGGGGATATAAGTCCGGTGACCGGAACTGGAAGACACCGGCAGATATGATCGGACTTCTTGTTCGCTGTATTTCCTGCGGTACTACCATGCTGCTCAACGTCGGTCCCTATGCGTCCGGCATACTCACTCCCGAAACCGAGGATATTCTCGAAACTATCGGAAAATGGACAAAACGCTACGGCGAAGCTGTTTACAACGTTTGCGACAACCCGTTAAAAACGGTATACAAATGGGGTTATCTCGCAGTTTCGGCAGACTCGACTAAGATGTATCTTTACGTGACAGACACCAAGACTGCAAAGATCGAGCTTTCGGGTGTGTACGGCAAGGTGAAGTCGGTATGCGAGATCGGCGGAAATGAGCAGAAATATACATACTGTGCCGAAAAGGGAATGATCGAGATCACGCTCAACTACGCCGAAAGCGACCTGCCCGTACCCGTATTCCGTATCGAATTTGAGGATAAGGCTACATTCTTCGATGGTCTTATCCAGTACGGCGCCACACTCTATCTCAACAGCTTCTGCGGCGATAAATATGTGAACGGCGAAAAGGTTGAGCGTGTGTTTGAGCACAATCTCTATGACGGAAAAATGGGTATAAACGGTCTGGCGATCAGCGGTGTTACTCTCGTCAATGCATGGAACAAAAAGGAAGAATACCTCGGCTGGACGGGCGAATTCACAACCGCAGGTAAATTCCGCTGCGAGATCACCTTGGACAGCACGGACTGCGGTGCAGATGTTGTCGTTGAAGTTATAACGGACGGCTTTGTGCAGACACAGACCACGAATCTTACACTTGCAAATGCCGTATATTCCTACAACCTCAGTAAAACCGGCCGCGACAATATTCGTCAGGTATATAGTGCCGGTACATTCGACATACCGTCTGCCGGCAAGTACGAGATATACCTTAAGCGTCTGAATGATGGCGGCAATATTCCGATGAGTGACATCAGATTAATCGCCGAATGATATAGCATTAAATATAAAATAGGAGTCAACTTCTCACAGTCCGGTCAGGCTGTTCGAGGTTGACTCCTGTTTGTTTTCGGATTATTTATTGTTTACCATTTCGGTAATTGCGGAAACAAGCTGTTCTTCAAGCTCCGGAGTGAAGTTGGAGCTTCTTGCTTCGTATCCGCCTTCCATGAATGCGGCATAGGTGGGGAGGTATCCCTGATAGCCGTTGGTGCAGCAAGCACAAATGACAAAGCTGTCGGGAGCTGCTGCTCTCGCCTTTTCACCGTAGGCGGTAAAGGGCTCGCCGCCAAGGCCTACAAATGCTATATCGCCAAGTCGTACAACAGACACGGGAAGCTTTCTGTACATGGGCTGATCCTTCATTTGAAGTATGCGTCTTGCTTCGGCAATATCCGCAACAGTACCTACCAGGGGGATCTTGCCATCAAGATAGTCATTATAGTAATTTTCTGCCCACTCGTAGCGGTCTTCACCCTTGGTGCTGGTTTTGGTGTAGACATAGCGAATTTCGCCGCTTATACCCTCGGCGCATATGTTCTCTGTCTTATCCCAGATCTCAATAACGGTGTCGGCAACTACTCTGCCCATAAAGCGGGAATGCTCGTAGCCACAGTCTATCTTGCCGTTCATAAAGTCGACCTGGTTGGTGTCGCCCTGGAAGCCGTTGACCAAAATACAGGATACATCATCTATATCGTGCTCCACAAAACGGCGCACAAAGCCCGGCCAGTCTGCGGAAAAGTAATTGCCGCCGATTACGTCCGGGTGAGTGGAGAAGTTGACAAGAGCGATATCCTTGGCACCCTTTCTTTTAAATCTTATAAGACGAACATTGTTGTCGGATTCGCTGCAGGGGCGCTCGATTTCATCAGGGCGCTTAGTGGAGGGATTTGTCATGATAGAGCCGTCCTTAAGTAAGTAGCGGCGAACAAAGGAAATATCCTTTGCAGTCTTTTTGGTCGCGGTGCTTACTGTAGCTTCCTTCATGTCACCTATTGCCATCTGGGCAACATCTCCGAATTTTCTGAAAAGAATATCAAGGAATGCGTTGTCATGATATTCATCAAGGCGATTTTCAAAAAAGTCGGAAAAATGGTAAACATAAACTGAGGTGTGCTGATGGATCGCCTGGATAAAAATATGATCCTCCGGCACGTTTGTACGTTCAGAGATGAGCGCTCTGAGTTCAGCTGCACGATTAAGCTCGATACCGATAAGATCGCTCGCTATAATAATGGCAGTATCCTTGTCATCGGATACAGCAATGGCATTTAACTCCAGCGGGTCAAGAATACCTTCGGCTATTCTTTTTTCATTGTATCCCGAAATGGGAAGTCCGAGAGGGGGAGTGATATCAACGCGCGAAAAACCTGCTTTTAACATGACACTGTTCCTTCCTTTTTGTGAAAAGATAAAAAATGACTTGAAGAACCGAATTTTGCCGGCTCATCAAGTCATATTATAGCATAAAATTACGGGCAAATCTACAGTAAATTGTAAACAATTAGAAAGGACTGACGAAAGCTCCGTCTTTTGTCTGCGGTGTTTTTTGACGCTTTATTCTGTTAATCCATTTTAGCGGTAAGCTTTACTTTGGACTTTTTCTTAATGATCTGTACTGCCACAATAAGTGCAACAAGAGCGAGTCCGATTATGTCTGTAACGGCGCCGGGATAAATGAGGAGCAATCCACCCGCAGCGATGATTATACGCTCGTACCAGCTCATACGGATGATGAGATACCCCTCAAGGGATGCAGAAACTGCAAATATACCCACAAGTGAAGTAATAACTATGAGAATGATCTCCCATACACTTTGTGTGCCAACGAAAAGCATGGTGGGATTTAGTGCAAAAACGTAAGGAACTATAAATGCACCGATAGCCAGCTTTGTAGCGGTAAATGCTGTCTTCATGGGGTTAGCCTGACCGATGGCCGCACCTGCGTAAGCCGCAAGGGCAACGGGAGGAGTAAGGTCAGCAACTATGCCGAAGTAGAATACAAAGAAGTGAGCTGCAATATCAGGAACACCCATTGAAATAAGTATGGGGGCACAGGTTGCCGCCATGATGCAGTAATTGGCTGTGGTAGGTACACCCATTCCAAGTACTATACAGCAAAGCATCGTAAGGAACAGAGCCACAATAACGTGATTGCCGGCAACTGCGATAATACCGCTGAAAAGCTTGAACGCAAGACCGGTAGAGCTGATGATGCCTGCAACGATACCCGCGATGCCGCAGGCTACTGCAACGGTGATCATACCTTGACCGCCTGCCGCAAGAGCTTCCCATATGCGCTTCGGTGTAATTCGGTTACCCTTGTTGAATATTCCCACAATAATTGCAACAACAACTGCAATTGCCGCCGCATAAGCGATGGAGCGCTTGCTGGTACCTACAAGGTAAACGAGGAGAATAAGGGGAAGCAGCAGGTAGGTCTTCTTAAGGAGGGGCTTAAGTCTGGGAAGTTCCGCTTTTGTAAGACCGCGAAGCCCTTCCTTTTTTGCTTCAAGGTGTACGGTTATGAATACGCCTGCAAAGTAGAGGACAGCAGGGAGGATAGCCCGCAGAACAATATTGGAATAGGGAACGCCAATGGTTTCTGCCATAAGGAACGCCGCCGCACCCATAATAGGCGGCATTATCTGTCCACCTGTGGAGGCTGCTGCTTCAGCGGCAGCTGCAAACTCCGGCTTGTAGCCGGTTTTCTTCATAAGAGGGATGGTAACGGCACCGGAACCTACCGTGTTTGCAACAGATGAGCCGGATACCATACCTTCAAGTGCAGAAGCGACAACCGCCACCTTCGCGGGACCGCCGGAAAAACGGCCCACAAGTGCATTTGCAATGTTTATGAAGAAATCGGCAATTCCGGTACGTTCAAGAAATGCACCGAAGATAATAAACATTACTATGTATTTGGAGCATACGTTGACCGGTGTTGAAAGTATTCCCTCCTTGGAGTAGAAGAGATTGCGCACGACTTCAACGATTCTGGCCATGAAGTTAGGATTGGTAGAGCCCCAGATGAGGGCATATACGAGAAGCACACCGGCAACGATAAGTATGGGGAGACCGACGCTTCGTCTGCAAAGCTCCGCAAGGCAGAGAATACCTATAGCACCGATGATCACTTCATAATATCTTATGTTATAACGTGCGACTATTTCGCTCGCATTGATTGCATAGTATAAAAATGAGCCGGTACCGCACAGCATAAGAACGATGTCGTACCAGGGCATATAGTTGGTTCGCTGGACGCCCTTTCTTGCGGGGAAGATCATATATCCGATGAATACGATATACGCCATGAATGTAGTCAGACGCAGCTCATCAAGCCATGTGGCAACAAGGGTAACATATATGCAGAATATAGAAAAGAGAGCAAGTATACAGGTTACGATTATTTTAGGTACGCCTTCCCATATTCGGGTATTGGATTCGCGGTCATATTTTTTCATTACCGCATCCAGGTCCATGACCTCCGCGGGAACGGCTTCCTTTTTCTTAAAAAACGCCATAGTATTTTCCTTTCATGGAAGCAATATCAAAATGGCTGCGGCGTTCACCGTCGCAGCCACTTTTGGGTAAGCTATAACGATCAGGGTTATTTAGTAGGGAGATCAGCCACACCTTTTTCAGCAAAGTACTTTGCTGCCCCTGCATGGAAGGGAGCGGTCATACCGCTTGTTGCGTTCTCAATGGAGAGCTCAGCGCCCTTTGCGTGAGAAGCGGTGATGGTTTCAATTCCGTCAAAGATCGCCTTGGTTACGTTATATACATCTTCCTCGGAAGCGGATGCGCTTACGATAAGGGTTGCTTTAACGGTAACGGTGTCAACATCCTCTGTCTGACCCTCATAGGTGCCTGCGGGAATGGAGTGAACGGTGTAGTAGGGACAGGAAGCCATAAGTGCCTCTGCAACCTCACCGTCGATGGGTACGAGATACGCTGTGTTGGTGGTGCAAAGCTCCTGGATTGCGGGTGTGGGAGGACCTGCTACGATGAATGCAGCGTCGATCTTTCCATCCTTAAGAGCATCTGCGGAGTCTGCGAAGGACTGGTACTGGGGCTGGATATCGGCCTCAGTAAGGCCTGCAGCCGCGAGAACGTCCATAGCGTTGAAGTAAACGCCGGAGCCTGCCGCACCGATAGAAACCTTCTTGCCTGCAAGATCCTTAACGGTCTTGATTTCTGGGTCCATAGTGATAAGCTGAACGGCCTCTGCGTAAAGACCGCCGATAACACGGAAGGATTCGAGAGCGCCTTCTGCTTCGAAGGAGCGGGAGCCTTCCCAAGCGTATGCCATTACGTCAGATTGTACGGTGGCAAGCTGATAGTTACCGGCATCAATGCCAAGGATATTAGCCTTGGAGCCGTCGGTAGAAACAACGTTAACAGTGATTCCGGCAGTTGATTTGATATGATTGGCGAGAATTCCGCCGTAACCGTAGTAAGTACCCGCAGTACCGCCGGTACCCATAGTCATTGTGGTTCCGCCGCTGCATGAAGCGAGTGCGAGTACAGCTGCGATAACGAGAATGAGAGAAATAATCTTTTTCATTTGTCTTTCCTCCGGATAAAATTTTTTGACGAATAACTAAATTATGTTTATTCTTTAATATTATACCACATTATCATATTAATTTCAAGTACTATTTTGGATATTTTTTCACGTTTGTGCTTGGTGGAAAGTTAAAATATGCAAAAAATTCAGAAAACCCGGGTTTTCCCGGGTTTTCTACACGATATGTTTTTGCCCTAATGATTGGCAAGGGTGACTAAAAAAGATGTTTTGGATGACATACAGTCAATTGTCATTGCAGCCATGGCTATTATTTCTTTTTCCTCAGGACGATAATCAGCACCACTGCACAAATTGCAATTACTGCGATGAAGCACGCAATAAGAATAATTCCCCAAATAGAAACACCGGCCTTTGCTTGCGGTGCTTTTTCGCCGTTTTGTTCGTTGTCCGCCGTCGTTTCATCGGCAGGCTCGGTCGTATATTCGGGCTGGGTGGGCTTCATGAGAATATATCCGCAATCATCACAGTTATTATCTTCATTTGTGTCTGTATGCTTGCCCTCGCCGCAGTCCTTCCATATAGGCTCGATCTCAATATTTTCGGTGAGCTTATCACCCTTTTTGACCGGTTCGCCTGTTGCTTTGTTTACCCATCCCTCGAAAATATTTCCGTTCTCGGTGGTAGAAAGAGTGGGGAGCACCGGAACGCTGTTCTCTTCGCCCTTTGTCAGAAGCTCTTTTATCGCCGGAGAACTTACTGTCGGTGTCGACTCACCGCCGCTCGGATCTGCTGCCGAATCATCCGAAGAACCGGATGGAGCATACTTATCATAATCCGGGATAATGACTACCAATTTGTCTGCGGGAACAGTGAGTGGCGGAATGGTCTCTTTGAGCGAATAGCCGCATATATTACATTCGCGCTGTTTTTCTCCTGAGTGAGTGTATCCGGCCTTCACGACAGTTGTCCACGAACCAAGCTTATGAGCGGCTTTTTCGGTGGCAACATGACAGTATTCACATTCTTTCCAATGCTCGGATTCTGTATACTTGTGAATATACGAGTGCTTTACCGCAGATGTTTGCATATCCGTATAAGTATGTCCGCACTGGCAGGTGTGTGTGGTATATCCTCCTGACAAGCAGGTAGGCTCCGTTACAACGGCAGAATACTCGTGAGTATGTTCGCCCGTAAGCTTGGGAATGGTTTCTTCCTTTACAAAGTCGCAGAATGTGCAGGTGAATTCAATAACGCCCACAGCCTTTTTTGTTGCTTCCTTCGTAATACTACCTTCGCCGAAGGTGTGAAGCTCGGGACTCAGTCTGATATCGCATCCGCTGCCGCAGACCGTCCAGTGTTCATCTTCATCGTATTCGATCCCACTCGACTCGTCTGCACAGTGACCGCCCTCACTGCAGTAATGAGTTTTCCATTCTTCACTTTCGGGACATATACCGTGCTCGCACCCCATATACGAGGCGGTTTCTGTACAGCAATCCTTACACATTGAGCAGTCGGAACATATTTCAGTACAATTCTCACATTTGCCGCACTCGTGGCAGACATCCGCACAATCCGCACAGTATTCGCCGCAGTCAATGCAGATGTTATCGGCACAGTCTCCGCAATAATAGCAGTCGCGGCACATTATGTCGGCGCAGTCAATACACATACCGCAATCGGGACAGAATTCGTCCATGCATCCGGAGCACTTGCCGCAACCTTCGCAGACATTTTCGGCGCAGTCAGCGCAAACAGTGCCGCAGTCCTCGCATATTTGAGTGCAACCGCCGCACTGATAGCAGTCCTCGCAGAACAGACCATCAACGCATTCACGGCAGATATCGCAGGAAGCGCAGAATTCGTCAAAGCAGTTGGAACATTTTTCACCACAATCCGGACAGAGATCTGCGCAGTTTTCGCATCCCTCACCGCAGGGACAGACGACGCCGCAGTCCGAGCAGAGTCCGCAGGTCATACAGAAGCTGTCCGATCCGGCGCAGTCAACGCATTTGCCGCATTCCGTACACATTTCTCCGTCAGCGCAGTTTGAGCATTTTTCGCCGCATTCTTCGCAGATTTCCGCGCAGTTTGAACAGCCCTGACTGCATCCCACGCAGATG
>JAZRPJ010000109.1:0-4814 GCA_045649205.1 Candidatus Flemingiibacterium sp. | reverse complement strand
CGAACAGAGGCGTCGAGCCAGCAACCTCCGCGCCACCTGCGTGGGCCCCTCCCCACTCCGGTCCCCCCACCCGCCGCAAGCGGCGACTGCGGAAGGCTTGCTTTTTTGCCTCCCCCTAGGGAGTAGCGAGGCGGCGGTGACGGAGAGGACTGTAGGGACAGGCGTCCTCGACTGTCCGTATGTTCCGCCCCGATGTTCGAGGGCAGAGGGGTTCCACCCGGTATATTCTCAAACAAAGCCGCTGTAATGGGAAGGGACCCATGAGAGCGGCGCGGTTTATTGCTTCAATGACTCTATGCTCGATGTCGGTAAGCCCAAGCCTATAAAGTTCTTTGAAAGAGGTGTGGAGAAAACTTTCTTACAAGAAAGTTTTCTCCACGTTTTTCTATCATCACTTACTTGGATCAAGATGCTTCCAATAAGCCTTCATGTAGTCGATGCC
Source organism: Candidatus Flemingiibacterium sp. (assembly GCA_045649205.1). Classification (GTDB taxonomy): domain Bacteria; phylum Bacillota; class Clostridia; order Oscillospirales; family CAG-272; genus Flemingiibacterium. The sequence continues at coordinate 4,372 of JAZRPJ010000109.1, read as the reverse complement.
CGACCAAAGTGTCATGACCGTCATGAGGATAATGGTGATGTAACTTGCAAGGTAGTAGTCGCCGAAGATCGTGCCCTTGGGTGCACCCACCGGCACAAGAAGCACGGTGAGAATACAGATGATCTGCGTAACCGTCTTCACCTTACCGAGCCACGCCGCCGCAACCACGATGCCGGCTTTGTTCGCCACGATCATGCGCATGGACGTAATGGCAAGCTCACGAAAAATAACGATAAGCGTCGCCCAAAGGAACACAAAGCAAAGAAGTCCGTAGCCTTCGAGAACGGAAAGCTTGTAAAGAATAGCAACCATCGCACCGAAAACCATGAATTTATCAGCAAGCGGATCGATGAATTTGCCGAAATCGGTGACTAAATTGCATCGCCTTGCAATCTGACCGTCAAGCATATCGGTGAGTGCCGTAAGGATAAACACAGCCGCCGCTATGATTCTGAACCATATGCCGTAGTTGCCCCACGGAATTGCCATGACTGCCACGAAAACCGGCACCATTATTACACGCAGTATTGAAAGTTTGTTTGGAAGATTCATAGTATTTTCCCCCTTAATTTATATTTTATCACCAATGAGGTCATAATCCAGCGCCTCGGTGATCTTTACATTAACAAATTCGCCGCTCTGCACGCTTCCCTTCTTGGCACGGAAATAAACCTTGCCGTCGATCTCCGGTGCGTCGGCGAAGCTTCTGCCGTAGAAGGCTTCGGATACGGGATCGTAATCCTCGCAAAGTATCTGCAGAGTCTTGCCTATAGCCTCATTGTTCTGTTCCTCGGTAATATCTCCCTGGGTGCGCATCACAATATCGTAGCGATCCTGCTTTACCTGCTCGTCGATCTGACCCTCCATGTCGTATGCCGCCGTACCCTCTTCTCTCGAAAAAGTGAAGGCACCAAGTCGGTCAAATTTCGCTTCCTTAACGTATTCACAAAGCTCGGCGAAATCCTCCTCGCTCTCCCCGGGGAACCCGACGATGATGGTGGTTCTTATAATGATTCCCGGCACGCCGTCGCGGAGCTTTTTCACCGCCGCGCGTACAGTTGCACCGTCGCCGTGACGGTTCATCGCCTTAAGCATACGGTCGGAAATGTGCTGGATGGGCAGGTCGATGTATTTGAGGATTCTATCATTATTTTTCATGACCGACACAAGCTCGTCGGTGATTTTATCGGGATAGCAGTAGAGTATGCGGATCCACGGAATCGAAGTAGCATCGGTGATCTTTGTAAGTAACTCCGCTAATTTATAGTCGCCGTAAAGGTCAAGACCGTAGCGTGTGGTGTCCTGGGCAACGATCACAAGCTCCTTCACACCTGCCTCCTCAAGGCTCTTCGCCTCCGCAACAATATCCTCCATGGGACGGCTGCGGAATTTACCCCTGATTGAGGGAATTGCACAGTAAGCACACAAATTGTCGCAGCCCTCGGCAATCTTCAGATAAGCGTAATAATCGGGAGTGGTGATGATACGCTCACCGCCGAGCTTAACGGTATTTTTGTCCTCGTAAGAAGAATATTTTTCGCCCTTTGCCGCCGCTTTCACTGCCGCCACTATATTGTGGATACTTCCCACACCGAGAATGGCATCAACCTCGGGAAGCTCACCGAAAATCTCGTCGCGGTATCTTTCCGCAAGGCAGCCGGTTACCACGATTCCCTTTAAGGTGCGGTTTTTCTTGAGCCAACCGATGTCGATAATGTTGTCGATCGCTTCCTTTTTCGCCGATTCGATGAATCCACAGGTGTTAATGACGATGACATCCGCATCAATGTCCTCGGACACGATCTCAAAGCCCTCGTCGTACAGCTCACGGAGCATAACCTCCGTATCAAGCTGATTCTTTGGGCAGCCGAGAGATACAAAGCCCACCTTTATCTTGTTTGTTTCTTTCACTATTTGAAAATTCCTTTCAGTTTTGCTCGTCTTTGAAGCGTGAAATCGCCGCCTTGGTTTCCCCGGGACTGTAGCCGTAGCGGTACATCGCCCCATACAGCCACTCCCGGTACTTCATATCGGAAAGGCGATCAAGATCGCACTTTTTCTCTATTAGCTTATATAAATTCTCCTCGAAATCTACCTCATTAAGAAGATCATCTAAATTCTCCGAAAGCACCTGCCTCGAAAACCCCTTTTTCATAAGCTCCGCCTTGATTCGGGAAGGTCCGTAAAGCTTCACATCCGCAAGGCGTTTTACTGCCCTTGCAAGGTAGGATTGCTCGTCAATATACCCGTTTTCCGAGAGATACAATGCCGCATCCTCGGCGATATATTTGTCAAAACCCCGCTCACGCAGCTTCATGGCAAGCCCCCTCTCGGTGTTGTCACCGTAGGCGAGGATGTCAAGTCCCTTTTTGGCGGCTGAATATATTTCTCCGTCATAGGTCAGCTCGTCGTATTGCTCCTTTGTCAGGGGATAAGGCAGGCTTCCCATGCCGATATTACCGATATCGAACAGCATTTTTGAGAAAACGGTCATTTTCACAGTTTCCCGCTTCGATACGTCCTCGGGATGAGAAAGGGTTATTTCAAGGGCGACCTCTGCCCCCATATTTTTCGGAGTCAGCTTCGTTATATTAATGGAAAGCTCCATTATTCGTCGTCAGTTTCGAGAATACTTATTTCAAGAGGCATATCGTCGGGATCGATATCACCGTCATCGTCATCGTCGCCGTATTCTTCCTTTATTAGTGCCTCAACGTCCGCCTTTTTGCTGAGTATCTTCTCGGTAAGCTCTGCCATGATCTCGTCGTTTGATTCGATATATTTTCTGGCATTTTCCTTACCCTGGGCGATTCGCTGTCCGTTGTAGGAGAACCATGATCCGCTCTTGTGGATAAGGTCAAGCTCGATGGCAATATCCACGATCTCGCCGGATTTGGAAATGCCCTTACCGTAGATAATGTCAAATTCCGCAACCTTAAAGGGCGGCGCAACCTTGTTTTTAACGACCTTGCACTTGATGTGATTTCCGTAAACGTCCGCACCGTCCTTCAGCTGCTCGGCACGGCGGATCTCTATACGCACGGATGCGTAGAATTTCAGCGCACGTCCGCCGGGAGTAGTTTCGGGGTTGCCGTAGGAGATGCCGATCTTCTCACGGAGCTGGTTGATGAATATAACAACACAGTTGGACTTCGCCACTACTGCGGAAAGCTTCTTCAGTGCCTGGGACATGAGTCTTGCCTGAAGACCCACGTGACTTGACGCCATATCTCCCTCGATCTCCTGCTGTGTAACGAGAGCCGCAACGGAGTCGATCACCACAACGTCAATAGCGCCCGAACGGATAAGAGCCTCGGCAATATCGAGAGCCTGCTCACCGCTTGAGGGCTGTGAAACGAGAAGATTATCAATATTTACACCTAAAGCCTTTGCATAAACAGGGTCAAGGGCATTTTCAACGTCAATATATGCCGCCTCGCCCCCCAGCTTCTGGGTTTCTGCCACAACATGAAGGGCAACCGTCGTCTTACCCGAAGATTCCGGACCGTAGATCTCCACGATTCTTCCTCTCGGTACACCGCCGATTCCGAGAGCCATGTCAAGAGTCAGCGAACCAGTGGAAATTGCACTTACTTCCATCTCCGGTGCTTCACCCATGCGCATAACTGTTCCCTTACCGTAGCTCTTTTCAATTTGACTGATCGCACTCTCTATAGCCTTCTTCTTTTCATCCTTGTCAAGTATCTGCGTCGGAATCGGTTTCGTCTTCGCCTTTGCTTTCATGTTTTTACCAACCTTTCTTATCTATCGAACAAATGTTCTGACTCTATTATACACTACTTCAGAGGAAATTGCAATAGTTTTTTGAAATTTTTTTCCGGGGGGTTTTCCGGGGGAAACTTTCTTGAAAGAAAGTTTTCCCCACACCCCTTTCAAAGAACTTTAATCAGGGGGATATCTAACGGACATCGCAAACAGAGGCACCGAGGCAGCAAACTTCGCGCCACCTGCGTGGGTCCCTACCCACTCCCGCTCCGCCAGCCGCCGCAGGCGGCGACTGCGGCCGGCTTTGTTGCAGACGAAGCCTGCCGATGCCGCAGCACGAGGCGGCTTCGCCACCCGTGCCTCAATCCCCAGAACGGCAAACCTCTTCACACAAACTAAAATCCACCCCATAGGTTTGGCGGCTGAGTTAACGCCGACTTCATGTGATAGCATCCACCGTCTGACCACACTGACGAGTGATTCCACTGCCAAACGTACCGTCCCTTGAAGCCTTAGCGGAAACGCTGATAGGGCGCTATACCCGAACATAGGTGCACCCCCAAATGTGGACCGTGGCGAAAGAGGGGGCGGAGTCCGAGGAGGGGGAGCCTTTACGCAGTATGGTTCCCCCTCCTCGAGCCATCCC
>JAZRPJ010000108.1:0-10690 GCA_045649205.1 Candidatus Flemingiibacterium sp. | reverse complement strand
GATGCTCTTTGCCATTCTTGATTCCTCCGGAATGGCACGCATGCCGATCTCGATGCATTTCTTAAGATCGCTTACCGCAAATGCCGCCGACTGAAGAGCCGCGACGAGTGCCGCCGCAAACGTTCCCTCGCCCGTGCCGTGATCCACCTGCGCATCATATGCCGCATATTTTGCCGCAATGTCAGGAGCACCGGGAGCGAGAGATGCCCATATCTCCGTGCGTATCCATGCACCGTTTGAGTGCTTCCAGCTATTCTGATAGTCACCGGAAAGGGGTGGGAGAAGACCGAGGCGCATATTTGCCTTTCCGATTCCGTATTCGTTCCAGTTAGGGACTACATAACTAAGCCAAGCCTCGCCCAAGGTGGTGGGATTTACGCCCTTGGGACCAAGGCGCTCGACCGCATGAAGCCATGCAAGCTGTAAATCAAGGTCATCGTTTGGGAGAACCTCACCGGGCTTTGTGATGAAGCCCTGGATATCGTGAGTTTCCCGTTGACCTTCATAGGGCGCACCCATTGTTCCTCCGATGTTTTTGCCGAGCCAGCAAGCATGGACTTTGTCCATGTATTTTTCTTTGTTGAGTTTCAGTGTGTATGTATCAGACATTGTTTTTTATTCCTTTCAAAATACTCTGCCAATAATATTCTAACACACAAGAAAATGTTTTTCTATACCTGTTTTTTACTATTTTGTAGGATATTTTTACCTGCGGTTTACCTCTCGGTATTTCGAAGGTGTTACTCCTTCAAATTTTGAGAACATATGATAAAAGCTGCTTCTATCCGAAAATCCCACCGTTTCCAGGATTTCATCTACCGAAAGCTCACTGGAAATAAGCAGCTCCGCCGCCTTTGCTATACGCTGCCGATTTACATATTCAAGTGGCGGCATTTTGAATTTCTCCTTAAAGATACGGCTGAAATATGAAGGGTTGTAGAAGCATTTTTCGGCAAGGGCGGACAGAGTGAGCTTACTCGAAATATTTTCGTCAATATAGTCAAGAAGCTCCTGCCAGATACCGTCAAGACGGTCATCGGAAGCAATGGAAGTTTTGCGCAGCATCTTTGTAATAAGTATACTGATGTAATTCTCCATAATGATGCCGTATCCGGGGAGCTTATTTTCCTCTTCTGTCAGCATGGTGTCCATGATAACTTCGATCTCGCGCCGCTCATCTCCAAAGAACGAGAATTTTCCGCCGGAGCACTCTCCTCTCATCTCGTCAAAGGTAGAAAGGGACAAAAGCGACAGCGCATTTTCCGGAGTAACCACCGCCTCACCGATAATTTTGGGAGAAAATCCAATATTGATATAGCAAAAATCTTTTATAGGTGTAAAGGAGTGGACGCTTCCATAGTTAATAAAAAGCAGGTCGCCCTTTTTTACCGTGTAATGTATATCGTCTATTACCTCGTCGGCAGTACCGCTGAGGATATATATTATCTCAATGAAATCGTGAGTGTGATTAGGTTCAAAAAGCGGCTCATCCGCCTTAAAAATAAACGATCTTTCACCTTGTCTTATAAGTGACTCGCCTTTAAAAATACGCATTGATCCAACTCCTTTACCGGGATATAGAAAAGACTTTGCCGCATGGTGCGGCAAAGTCTTTGTATGCCGTTCCTTATATTTCCGGCATTACAATTTCGATTTCGTGTCCCAACTCTGCAGACTTGACAATACCGTCAAGAATAGCCTGATTCTTAATTATTTGTGAGGATGGAACGGGTGCGGATGTACCGTTCTTTACCGCGTCAAGGAAGGAACGCACTTTTTTGTAGAACAGTCCCTTACCCTTGTTCTGAATGATTGGAACAACAGTTTCGACTCTTGCACCTGCCATATCGTGATATATCTTCATAGGACCGCCCACCGTACCGTTCCAGCAATCGGTAGAGGGGATACGAAGTGCACCTTTTTTACCGAATATGATGGTGTCACCGGGGGTATCCACATGCATCGCCCATGAAATTCTGAAGTCAAGAACGATTCCGTTCTTATCGCCGTATTCACCGGGCTCAAGACGGATGAATGCTGCGGCAAAGTCGTCAACATTGAAACGCGCCGCATCAACGGGATTATTATACACGGGACTTGTGCCGAAGAAGTCGGATTTATACGCCGAAACAGTCTTCGGAGTAGGATAACCGATAGCATTGAGTACCATATCGAGGGAATAGCATCCTATGTCACCGAGAGCACCGATACCGGCAGTTCTCTTTTCGATAAAGGTGGAGTTGGGGATACCGCGGCGACGTCCGCCGCCGGTCTGAATGTAGTAGATCTCCCCAAGCTCACCGGACTCAACGATCTTTTTAATCATCTGCATATTGTCGTCAAGTCTGGGCTGGAAGCCGATGGAGAGAATCTTGCCGCTCTTCTTTTCAGCCTTCATTATTTCAGCAGCTTCGTCGAGGGTCACGGTCATTGGCTTTTCAAGAAGTACGTTGACTCCCTTTTCAAGCGCGTAAATCGCACATTCGGCGTGAGTTGCATTATATGTACAAACGCTTACAGCATCAAGCGCTTCGCTGTCGAGCAGTTCCTTATGATTGTCATAGAAATGCACATTGCCGGGTACTTGATACTTCTCCTTAAATGCTTTTGCCTTTCCGGGGATGAGGTCTGCCATTGCAACAACGTCAACATCGTCCATTCCAAGATACTGCTGAATGTGAGCCTCTGCAACCCAGCCCGTGCCTATAATACCGACACGCAGTTTCTTGCCGCCCTTCGCTTTTTTCTCCACCAATTCAGGGGTAAACCGTTCGAGAATTTCGTCTGCCATTTTAAAAATCATCCTAAAAGGTAAAATTTGTGGTTTAAAAACATGGCAGTTACTCTACAGCACTACGCTGAAAATATCCTGTCACTATTCAACCCCACAACATTATTATAAATCATATTATAGAATAATGCAATAGCTTTTGAAAAATTTTTAATAAAATTACAATTTTTTCAGTTCTCCACTTTCATAAGGCGATTGTATTCAGAAGCAAGAGCATTCCAGGTTATTTTGTCAATTCTTCCGGTTACGGGAACACCTGCTCTTTTTTGAAAAGTTTTTATATCCTTCGCCGTCTGCTCGTTGTATATCCCATCCTTTTCCGTCCCGCCAATATCGTCGTAAAAATAGGACAGCATCTTTAGCATAAGCTGTATTATGACAACAATATCGGAGCTTTCGCCTTCCGTGATCTCGTAATTACCGTACGCCGGAAATGGATAAATTTCTCGCGGACTGGAATTCTTTTCAAGAGCTTTTATGTATGCGTCATGTATGGCATTCCATGTGGCAAAATCAGCTCTCCCAGTGGCAGATATACCGTTGTCAGATTGAAATTTTCTCACCGCATCAGCAGTTTCCGAGCCGTAAATACCGTCAGGATTCACAAGCGGCACCGAGCCGTCAGCGTGATATATTTCTCGAAGATATCGCTGAAGCTCCGCTATATTTTCATTTTCGTTTGTAATGTTTCGCATATTTATCACCTCAACCTAATGTATTTCCGCCGAACTGACCTTCCGCTCCGCTCCTGCCGCTGATAACATCAATGTATGCATCTGTGATCTCCTGCCAGGTAAGCGCATCCACGATGCCCGTTGGATTAAGCCCGAACAGATTTTGTGAAGCAATTACCGCATCCCGTGTCGCCGTCCCGAAAATGCCGTTTACTGTCACGGGTGGAATTTCCGAGTAGACCTCGGAAAGTGTAAGAAGATACTCCTGAAGCAGTCTAATCTCCTCTCCCTGCATGCCGAGGACAAGCAAATATCCAGGGAACAGCACCACCGGCACATCCCCGTAATATTGCGGCGACGACACAAGAATACCTCTGTAAGCATTGTAAAGGTCATTCCATGTGGCCTCGTCTACGATTCCGGTAACTGGCAGCCCGTATGCCTCCTGAAATGCTCTGACTGCCGCCTCTGTTGCAGGTCCGAAGCTGCCGTCTATGGTCACCTCGGGAATGACCGCTAAATTCTCGCCGAGGACATTCAAAAAATACTGGAACTCACGCACATATATACTCTCGTCCCCGGGACGAAGCTCCGTCGGAAACTGTGCCGATACTTCGGAAAGGGACAAGCCCTCGCTTGCGAGATCATTGAGCTTTTTGACACCGCCGTAGATCTGCTGTATCTTGTACCATGTGGCAGGACCTACGATTCCGTCGGGAGTGAGATCGAAAATCCGCTGAAAATCCTTTACCGCATTTTCGGTAGACAGTCCGAAAACGCCGTCCACCGGGTATATTTTCGGAATTGAGGGATAATTTGCCGATATGCGGTTGATTCGCAGCTGTACCGTACGCACATCATTCCCGAAATTGCCAAGCCGAAGCACTCTGTAAGGAAGTGAGGGGCTGAACGGAAGTATGGGTGTATCCGTGTTGATATCAAGGTTAGTGCCGTAGTACCTTGTAAGAATTTCATAGGGCGTAAGCCCTTGATTTGCAAGCTCTACTGACCCCCATTGAGAAAGTCCCTGGCACTGCACTTCAATGCCGTCACAGTAAGCGGCAAAGAGAGGGGCAACATCCCCCGGGCGAACAAGATAATCGTTAAAAATCTCGTCAACGATCCTGGAAATGTTATCAAAAATATCCCGTCCGGGGACGAAGGATTGGTCTATAGCGGTGGAGTTTGTTATATCGAAATCATAGCCGCGGCTTCGGTAATACTCAGTATAAATACGGTTGAGGGCATAGGAGATCTGGGCATAAATATTTGCTCTGATGGCGTTTTCCGGCCAGGTGGGATAGATTTCGCTGGATGCAACGTTTTTTATGTAGTCGGGGAATGAAACGGTAACGTTCTGCGCCGCCTCATTAGGTGCGCCGAGATGTACGGTAATTGTTTCCGGAATATACGGAAGTGCCAATAAAAATCATCCTTTCACAGTTTATTTCTCATGGGCTGCGCCGGGAGTTCTCGGTACAGCCCACGAAAAGAATTATAAATCGGGGTTTTCGTTCTCGGTATTGTCGATGCCAAAACGTGGGTATACAGTACCGGGATTATATTCTGCGAGGGGCAGCATTTCGATGGGCTGTATTGAGGTAATACCCGAAAATACGGGCACGGATGTATCGGTAACCGTGTAATACCCCTCTTTATCCACGCTTATTGTGTAGGTTGCGTATGGCCTTATATTTCCGGGTACTTCAGAAAGATTTCGTGGCGGCGCGGGCAATGAAATTTTGTCGGTTTTTCCGTCGCCGCCGGTGGTCATTGTCTGAAAAACAGAGGTGTTGTCTGCTTCGTCATACATGACCGTAACGGTTGCACCTCCAAGAGGAATTGCGCCTCTGGCTGTTGAAACGTTAACGACAAGATAACCGACATCCGGTGTTTGTTCCATAGGGTTCTCCATTCTATGTGATAATTTCGGTTAGCGGACAGCCGATAGCCATTATCAGCATATGCGAACATAGATTCCTTTGTCACAGCGCGTTTTCACTTAAACCACGCAGAAATAAGCTCAATAAAACGAAATTTTATCTTAACCTCGGGAGAATTTCCAGTGATGATTTTCACCTGGGATGGGGTAAGGCCTGCCTCTGTAAGCTCGCTGTCGGAAACCCCCGACGCTTTTCCGAGGGGATTACACAGTGACGGAAAAAGCACACACCACCAATTCTGCCCTTCTGCATCTCCAAGCATGATTCGAAGTGAGGTATATTCTCCCGACGGAAGTGAGAATCCGCCGTAATTTCGGGTAGGGTATTTTTCCTTTGATAATGTAACTTCAGCTGAGTATATGAATCCGTTTTCGCGGAGTATTTTCTCTGCCGCCGCCTCAAATTCCGAAAGATTTTCGGCTATTATTTTTTCTGCCTCAGCCCTGTCGGAAACTCCATCCAAAAGTTCTCTCGTTTTTTTAAGAACGCCGTCACGCACCGCCAGCTTTATCTCCTGGTCGATTTCCGAATCTGAGTTTGCAAGCACATGAAGCCTTATTACATTGTCGTAAATTTCCATATCTGAAAGCGACGGAAAAATTGCCGATAATGGTACACTCAAAACACACAAAGCCGAGAAAATAAGGAAAAAGCGCTTTAAGAAACTGTTATTTTTCATAATTAAGTAATCCTTTCCAAAAATAAAAAATCGCCTGCGTACTGTCATTATTGACAGTTTTTCGCAAGCGATTCAATTTTTTATAATCAAATCTCACCCTTCAGACTTTACCCTCTGTCGCAGGTGATCACCGTGTTGTAACTTGGCGACAGGAGCTTAACCTTGCAGTCGATGATATGACAAAGCTCCGGCTCGGAAAGCTTACATTCAAAGGGGACAACCACGTCAAAGATAAGATTTGTGTGGGTCGCACCTCTGACCATACGGAAATCGTGTATGGATAACTGTGCACCGCACTCTGCGGCAGTAACCGCTACGATCCCCTCAATTTCACGACGCACTTCTGCAAGTTCTTCATCCTTTGTCACAATGGGATCAAGATGCACCACAAGGCTTATGCCCGAATCGCGGAAATCGAATTCAATGTTATCAATGAGGTCGTGACTCTCAAGAATATCCCTCTCTGCCGCCATTTCCACATGAACGGAAACAAAAAGCCGTCCCGGTCCGTAGCTGTGTACGACCAGGTCATGATAGCCGAGAACCCCTTCGTAGGAAGAAATTCTCTTTCCAATGGAAGCTATAAACTCCGCAGACGGAGCTGTTCCCAGGAGCGGATTTGCGGTTTCCATAATTAGTCCGATACCGGATTTTATTATAAACAGCGCCACAATACAGCCAAAAATACCGTCGAGATTTATCTTCCATATAAGCGCAATAAGCGCAGAGACCACTACAGCCGATGTAGTTATCACATCCCCCAGGCTGTCTGCGGATGCAGCAGCGAGGGTGGGCGAATCAATATGCTTCGCCACTGACCTGTAAAAGCTGCACTGCCATAGCTTCACTGCAATAGAGAAAAGAAGAATAGCGACAGTAGTTACTGAAAATTTTGTTTCCGTGGGATTAACTATAGCCGAAACAGAGCTTGTTAGGAACTCAAATCCGAGAACGCAGATAAGCATTGACACAATAAGTCCGGCGATATATTCGATACGCTGATGCCCATAGGGATGTTCTTTGTCCGCAGGCTTGCCTGCGAGCTTAAAACCGATAAGGGTCACCACAGAGGATGATGCGTCGGCTAAGTTGTTTACGCCGTCCGCAATAATGGCTATACTGCCGGAAATTATGCCGATAAGCAGCTTAACTACAGATAACAGAGCATTTGAAACGATGCCTAAAATACTTGCGGTCATAGCACATTTCGAACGTACACCGGGACTTGATACATTTTTCGAGTCCCTTACAAATAAAGATAAAAGCTTCAGATTCATAGTATCACATCACTTCGATAAGTCGTTCTGCCGCCGCAAGGATACCGAGCTTGCCGCTCTCATAGGTGAGTCCGCCTTGCATGAATGCGGTGTACGGAGGACGCATAGGGCCGTCGGCGGAAAGCTCAATGGAAGCTCCCTGGGTAAACGCACCTGCCGCCATGATAATTTCGTCCTGGTAACCCGGCATCGCCCACGGCTCGGGACTTACATATGAGTCAATTGGCGAGCCGCTCTGGATGCCCTGGCAGAACGCCACAAGTCCCTCGGGTTTGCCGAGGATTATCGCCTGAATTATATCTGAACGGCGATCACAGTATCGGGGATTGACCGCACATCCGAGAGCTTCAAATATGTACGCCGCAAAATGAGCGGTCTTCATCGCCTGGGCAACTATATGAGGTGCGAAGAAAAATCCTTTGTAAAGGCTCTTGTTATTGCCGAGAGAAGCTCCACATTCAAGCCCTACGCCTACGGTGGTAAGCCTGTAGCTTGCAAGCTCAACCGCTCTCGCAGTACCGGCAATATATCCGCCCGATTCAGCCATTCCGCCACCGGGATTCTTAATGAGTGAGCCCATAATAAGGTCAGCTCCCACTGCACAAGGCTCACGCTCCTCGGTAAACTCGCCGTAACAGTTGTCAACGAGAACATAAGCATCGGAGCGTGCTTTTACGAACTTGACGATCTCTCCGATCTCATCAACAGTCAGTGTAGGTCTGTTCATGTATCCCTTAGAGCGCTGAATGAATACCACCTTAACCTTGCCGCCCTCCTCGGAGAGTGCTTTTTCTATGGAATCAAAATCAACGCCGCCGTCAGCCTTTAAGTCCACCTGGCGGTAGCCCACACCGAAATCCGCAAGGGAGCCTTCGCCTGCCTCTCCGGATATCCCGATGACCTTCTCTAAGGTATCGTAAGGCTTACCGGTGACGGAAAGCATGATATCACCCGGGCGAAGAACGCCGTAGAGGGCGATGGCGATAGTCTGTGTACCGTTGACAATGCTGTGACGGACAAATGCCGCCTCTGCACCGAAAACCTCGGCGTACACCTTATCGAGGGTATCTCTGCCCTTGTCGTCATAGCCGTAGCCGCTGGTACCCGCAAAGCAGGTTTCGTCAACGCGATTATTTTTGAACGCCGCCATTACACGTTGTGTATTCTCGAAGGAAATTCTGTCGATGTCCTTGAAAATCGGCGCAAGTGCCGCTTCTGCTTCGGCAGTGAGCTTGTTTAAATCTACTTTCATTGTAAATGTCCTCATCAGTTAAAATTGTTTACGATTTCTTTGAATACTTTTCCCCGTTCCTCGAAATTTTTGAACATATCAAAGCTTGCGGCGGCAGGGGAAAGAATTACTGTATCTCCGGCTTTTGCGGCAAGCCGTGCACTGTTTACTGCACCCTCAAAGCTGTCCGCTTCGATAATTTCGGGGCTGCCGCTGTATCCCTCGTATGATGTAAGCTCAGCTTTAATTTTCGCCGAGGTCGCCCCCACAAGTACTAAAGTCTTTGCATGGTCGCAGAGGGGCTTTGCCAGTGGCTCATAAGGGATATTTTTATCGTATCCGCCGCAGATTACGATTACCTTTTCATTAAAGGACGAAAGCGCCGCAATGGTACGTGTGGGGCTTGAATCAATAGAGCTGTTATAGTACCTCACACCGCCAAATTCACGGACAAATTCACAACGGTGCTCAACGCCGCTGAAAGTTATTGCGATTTCATGTATCGTTTCCTTGGAAACATATCCGTATGTCAAGGCAATAGCGGTCATGTAGTTTTCCACATTGTGACGTCCCGGAAGCTTAATGTCGGAAACTGTAAGGATCTCACTGACACTTCCCTCTTTTGTTCTGTGAACGATAGCACCGTCCATTTCATATACGGCTTCAACACCGCAAGGGGGAATCTGGCTTCCCGAGAAATATATCACATCCGCGCGCGTCCTCTCTGCCATACCGTGAGTAATCTCGCAGCCATAGTTCAGAACAGCCCTGCGGCAGTCCTCGCCGCGGATAATATTCTCCTTGGCAAGGATATATTCATCCATGCCTGTATGCCAATTAAGGTGATTTGGGGTTACGTTAGTGACCGCCGCAAAGGACGGGGATTTTTTCATGTTCTGCAGTTGGAAGCTTGAAAGCTCAACAACGGCAAAATCATTTTCGTTTATTTTATCAATATCCGGGAGCAAGGGCTTTCCGATATTTCCGCCGACCCAGATATTAGAGCAGGAGTTATTACGTTTCGCTTCAAGCTCAAGGAGCTTGTAGGTAAGAGTGGTAGTAGTGGTTTTTCCGTCGCTTCCAGTAACACCGAAAATTTTACATGGACAGACCTCAAAAAAAGCTTCCATCTCCGAGGTAAGTACTGAGCCGTTCTTGACTGCTTCAAGTAACTGTGGTAAATCTCCTCTGATTCCGGGGGCTTTGAAGATTATATCCTCGTCGATTCCATCAAGGTATCTCTCACCAAGTATGAGCTTAACGCCCTTTTCTTCAAGTTCATTTGCAAGATTCCCAAGCTTTTCGGCGGTTTTAATGTCACGGGCGGTAACAACCGCGCCGCTTTTAAGAAGAAAATCAATGAGTGGAGTGTTTGATATTCCGATTCCCACAACGGTGATGCGCTTATCTTTTATATATTCTTTAAAGGCGGCAAGTTTTGTCATATTTACCTCCGAGCCTTGCATAATATTCCATACATTACATTATATCACATACTTGCTTTAATGTAAACAGAAAAGGCGAAAAATTTTCGCCTTTATCGTGTCGAAAAAAGTGTTTGTCAAAATAGGGTTCGCAATTTTACATAAAAAAGTATCTAAAAAGCCTCTCCCTTCGGGAGAGGTGGCAGGCAACGACTGACGGAGAGGGCTTTTCCCCGATATTTGCCAGCTCAGTCGCCTACGGCGACAGCTCCCCCGAAGGGGGAGCCTAATACATCCATTAAGCTTTTTAATTGCTTTTCAGCAAACTTTTTCGACAGCCTGAGGCGAAAAATTTTCGCCTTTCCATTTTTATTTTGACATTTCCCTCGTGAATTTTTCCCAGGGGCGAATCTGCAAAAGACAAAGAAGTCCGCCCCCGAAGGCAGTTGCCGCCCATACTATGATCGTAGACGTCCAGCCAAAGTTTTCCGAAACTACCGCAATAGCGTATATGGAAATGGATGCGCCCAGATATGTGCAGGCATTAATAACGCCCGAAACAAGAGAAACCACGCCGGTCTTGTCGTAATGCTTGGGAACATAGCTTATAAGCATAAGGTTAACGCCGTTCATGCAGCTTACCATAAAAGCAATAACAAGCACGGTTAAAA
>JAZRPJ010000107.1:0-2624 GCA_045649205.1 Candidatus Flemingiibacterium sp. | reverse complement strand
CCCTCATTTCCACGAGGGTGCGGAGAAGTTTTCGCTCGGTGGATTTATAAAAAAGAATATTGTATTTTTCATAGCCTTGGCGGCGGCGATTGTGACGATGTTTATAGTTCCGCCGGATGGGGAATATTTAGGCTATTTCGATTTCAAGACCCTTGCCTGCCTTTTCTCGGTACTTGCCGTGGTCTGCGGACTTAAGAATATCAACTTTTTCTACATCCTTGCCTGCACGGTGGTGAAAAAATTCGGCAACCTCAGACGATGCGTTATCGCGGTGGTGTATATCACCTTCATCGGCTCAATGCTGATTGCCAATGATATGGCACTGCTTACATTCTTGCCCCTCGGTTACTTTATTCTAAACGTTACCGACAACAGAAAGTATACGGCGTTTACCTTCATAATGCAGAATATTGCCGCAAATCTCGGCGGTATGCTTACCCCCTTTGGAAATCCCCAGAATCTGTATCTTTACAGTAAATTTTCCATTCCAACCTTGGAATTTATGGGGATCATGCTTCTACCCTTTGTTATCTCAATTGCCATTATCACGCTCTGCTGTTTCTATGTAAAGCCTATCTCGGTGACTATTCCCGATTCGTCGGACACGCGGCTCCCGAAAAGGCGTACGGTGATCTTAAGTATACTTTTTGTCCTTGCCATAGCCATCGTTTTTCGTGGAATACCGTACATTGTCGGTCTTGCTGTGATTTTTATTGTCATGCTCTTTCTTGACCGAAAGGCACTTCTGGCGGTGGATTATCCGCTTCTCGGCACATTTGCGGCATTCTTCGTCTTTTCCGGCAATATGGCGAGAATCGGGGTTATCAGAGATTTTCTCTCATCGCTTCTCGAAAAAAGCACACTGCTTACTTCAATTCTGTCTTGCCAGTTTATTTCAAATGTTCCCTCGGCGATTCTTCTTTCGCAGTTCACCGAGAATTACAAGGAGCTGCTCATCGGCGTAAACATCGGCGGTATCGGAACGCTGATTGCATCCCTTGCAAGTCTTATTACATTCAGGGAATTTGCGAAAAACTACCCATCAAGAACACGGGCGTACATACTTCTGTTCCTTGTGATCAACTTTGCATTTCTGCTGACGCTTACCGTAATTATGTGGTTTGCGCTTGAAATATGATGATACAAAAAAAGTGAGGCGCGTCTGCGGCAGACTTTTGCTATATATTGACTTAAATCAGTTACCCTTAACAAGACGCTCTGTATCGGAGGCGATAACAAGCTCTTCGTTAGTGGGAAGTACCCATACCTGAACCTTGGATTCATCGGTGGAAAGCTTAACATTGTTAGGCTGACGGAGAGTCTTTGCGTTAAGCTCGTTGTCGATCTTGATGCCGAGGAAATCCATGTCTGTGCAAGCACGCTCACGAAGCTCGGGGTTGTTTTCGCCCATACCTGCGGTGAATACAACTGCGTCAAGACCGTTCATTGCAGCAGCGTACATACCGATGTACTTCTTAACCTGGTATGCGAGGATGTTAGCTGCGAGCATTGCACGCTTGTTGCCCTCGAGGATAGCAGCCTCGATATCGCGGCTGTCGGAAGAGAAGCCGGATACGCCGAGGAAGCCGCACTTCTTATTCATGAAGTCGCTCATTTCAGCGGGGGTGAAGCCTTCGTGTTCCATGATGAAGGTTACGATTGCAGGGTCGATAGATCCGCAGCGTGTACCCATTTCAACACCGTCAAGGGGAGTGAAGCCCATGGATGTGTCGATAACCTTGCCGTCCTTAACAGCGGAGATGGAGGAACCGTTACCGATGTGGCAGGTTACGATCTTTGTGCCTTCGGTCTTGCCGAGGATCTTGCGCATTTCACCTGCAACAAAGCGGTGAGAAGTACCGTGTGCACCGTAGCGGCGGATGGAGTACTTTTCATACATTTCATAGGGGATGGGGTACATCCAAGCGTAGTCGGGCATGGTCTGATGGAATGCTGTGTCAAATACGAGAACCTGGGGAACACCGGGAAGCTCGTTTGTAATACCTTCGATACCCATAAGGTGAGCAGGGGTGTGGAGAGGAGCAAGGTCGATACATTTGTTGAGCTTTTCGATAACCTCGGGGGTTACGAGAACGGACTCGGAGAAGTAAGCTCCACCGTGAACCACGCGGTGACCTACTGCTTCAATTTCGCTCATGGACTTGAGGCACCCGTACTTTTCGGAAGTAAGGGTGTCAACAAGGATCTTTGTTGCTACGGAATGGTTGGGCATTGCGATGTCCGCAACATAATTGTCGCGGCCGGGCATTTTGTGGGTGATCTTACCGTCGATACCGATTCTCTCACAGATACCCTTTGCTACTACTTCGTATGTAGCGGTATCGAAGAGCTGATACTTAAGAGAAGAGCTGCCTGCGTTTACTACTAAAACTTTCATTGTTTTTCCTCCGTTGTATTGCATAACTGCATTTTTTATGGTATAATATATTCAGTGATAGTATTATACCCTATTTTTGCATTTATTACAAGAGCTTTTGAATTATTTTTATCATATTGACAAAATATTTCAAAAAAATGTGCGGTCTTATGTAAAATATGACCCTTAATTTTAACAGTTAGGAGAGAAAATATGGGCGTATACGCTGTAATCTGTGAATTTAATC
>JAZRPJ010000106.1:0-4708 GCA_045649205.1 Candidatus Flemingiibacterium sp. | reverse complement strand
GGCTGATTTTGTCGCCGACGAGTTTTACGGACTTCTTCGTGAATCTGTACCCATGATATGCCCGGGCGGAAAACGCCACAGGGATACAGCAATTGCATGGATTCCGAGAAGCCAAAGCGGCAAGCTGTTACAAGGCTTTGACCATATGGAAAGATGTGCGGTGGCTCTTGGAAAGAAACTTGGCATATCAGTAAAACCGCTTATTGTAAAGAGCGGTGCTTCGGGCGAGCAGAAGACTCTCAATCGAAAAGAGCGGCGAGAGAATGCGGAGCACAGTATGAAGCTTGCGAAGGGTGTAAGCCTCACGTCAAAGGTAATTGTGCTAATTGACGATATCATCACTACGGGAGCTTCGGTAAATGCGGCGTCGAAGCTGCTGTATGACGGTGGAGCGGAGCAGATTATAGTCCTGACAATCGCCGCAACTTCCCATGATGAGCGGATAATCAGACACCCCGAGGAGAATTTTAATCTTTTTAATAAAAGAAAAATTAAAAGGGATTTTATGGAAATGATTTTTAAGAATTAAATACCCCTTCGGAGATTTAACAAAAGTGTACAAAAAAAAGGTCGAAAAATCGGCGTTATGCGAATTTACAAAATACCCCCAAATGGTGTATAATAATATACGCCTTCATGAAAAGGTGAGCTTTTTTACCGAGGTAATGATGGTATGGATATTTTAATGAAAAACGGCTATGCGGAATAACAAGCTAATGTTATAACCTCGCAGTGATGCCGTTTTTTATTATATCTGCAATAAGCCTCGCCCTTTGGGAGAGGTGGCGCGCCGGAGAGGGTTACTCTAATTGCCCTCTTAGTCGCCTATGGCGACAGCTCCCCCATCGGGAGAGCCTGATAAATTTGTGTAACTTTTTATAATTGCTTCTTGGTAAGACGCTTTTCGTCAGTATGAGCTTTCTCCCATGAGAGCGGTGTCGCACCGAAAGGTGCGAGGACGAGGCAAAAAACAGCGCTTGCGGCACGTCTTTAGTGTTTCGCAAGCGCTGTTTGTTATTATTACTCAGCCAAGGAAAAAATCCACAGCCAGCATTACCGAAAATCCGGCAAGCAGGGCGTAGGTTGCCCCCCGTTCACTTCCGTGAGCATGAGTTTCGGGGATCATTTCGTCGCTTATAACATAGAGCATCGTACCACCGGCAAATGCCAGTGCAAAGGGAAGAACCGCAGCGGAAATGCTGACCGCAAAGTATCCGAGAAGCGTTCCCACAACCTCAACAAGACCGGTCATGAGAGCGATTATAAATGTCCTTCGCGGTGACATACCCGATGCAAGCATAGGTGCTATGATGATCATTCCCTCGGGGATATTCTGCAGGGCAATACCGATGACCACAGTAAGTGCCTGAGCGGTATCTCCGGTGCCGAAACCGACTCCGGCGGCGATGCCTTCGGGCAGATTGTGGATTCCGATTGCAATTACAAACAGAAGAACCTTGTTAAGCCTTGCTGTCTTTTCTGGGTGGGATTCTATATCGTTCCCCGAAAGTTTGTGAAGGTGAGGGACGATTTTGTCAATCAGATTCAGGCAAAATGCACCGAGGAATATGCTTGCGATCGTTATAGCAACTCCGTACTTGCCGCCAAGATCCAGGGATGGTATAATAAGTCCCATCACCGCCGCCGCAAGCATCACTCCTGCGGCGAGGGAGAGTACGATGTCATTAAACCTGTGGGAGTCTTTCTTTATTATAAAGCCAAGCAACGCACCGACTACAGTAGCTCCGCCGACTCCGAGAGCGGTGAGAATTACAATTTCCAATTGGGGGACCTTCCTTAATTTCCTAAATTATCAGTCAAAAAGATCGTCTGTGTCACCGCCGAGGGAGTGCTTGACTCGGTCATTGACCTCGGCACGCTTTGCATCGTTGAAGCTGTCAAGAGTACCGACGAGGTAACCGGTTATGCGGCGGATACGCTCGAATCTGCCCTTGCCGTCATCTTCTGTACGGTGGCACTTCGGACATTCGTTGCCAATGATACCGGTATATCCGCAAACGGGGTCGCGGTCTACGGGATGGTTGATTGAGCCGTATCCCACGCCGGATTCCTTCATGCAGCGGATAACCGATTCAAATGCGTCAATATTTTCCTGGGGATCGCCGTCAAGCTCTACATAGGTAATGTGACCGCCGTTGGTAAGCTCGTGATAGGGAGCTTCCAGCTTAATTTTGTCTGCAGCTGAAATGTTATAGTAAACTGGGATATGGAAGGAGTTAGTGTAATATTCCTTTTCGGTCACACCTTCGATAACACCGTATTTTTTCTTGTCTATGCGGATAAATCTGCCGGACAAACCTTCGGCAGGTGTGCCGATAACGGAGAAATTGAGCCCGTATTTGCGGCTTGCCTCGTCTGTTCTGCGGCGGATGAATCCTACAATTTCAAGACCGAGATTCTGCGCATCGGGAGATTCGCCGTGATGCTTGCCGATAAGAGCCTTCAAGCACTCTGCAAGACCGATAAATCCCACGGTGAGCGTGCCGTGCTTCAGAACTTCGCCGACCTCGTCGTCGATGCCGAGCTTTTCGGAATCCATCCATATACCCTGACCCATGAGGAAAGGATAGTTACGGACAGTCTTCGCTGACTGAATCTTGAAGCGGTCAAGAAGCTGATCGATAACAATTGCGATCTTTCTGTCAAGCTCCTCAAAGAACCAGTCAACATTGCCCTTGGCATTGATGGCGATTCTCGGGAGGTTGATGGAGGTGAAGCTGAGGTTACCTCTGCCGTTGACAATTTCACGGGTTGGGTCGAAGGTGTTTGCCACAACTCTTGTACGGCATCCCATATATGCAACCTCGGTTTCGGGATGGCCCGGCTTGTAGTAGCGGAGGTTGTAGGGGGCGTCAATGAATGAGAAGTTGGGGAAAAGCCGCTTTGCCGAAACTTCGCAGGCAAGACGGAAGAGATCGTAGTTAGGTTCGCCGGGATTGTAGTTTATGCCTTCCTTTACCTTGAAAATCTGGATGGGGAAGATAGGTGTTTCGCCGTTGCCGAGTCCGGATTTTGTGGCAAGGAGGATAGACTTCATAACGAGTCTTCCTTCGGCAGATGTATCAAGACCGTAGTTAAGGGAGCTGAAGGGAATCTGTGCGCCGGCTCTGCTGTGCATGGTGTTGAGATTATGGAGAAGGGCTTCCATAGCCTGATAGGTGGCGCGCTCCGTTTCCGCATAAGAGTGGCGGCGGGTAAATTCCATTGCCTTCGCCACATTTTCCTTGCCGTATTTCTTTGTAAGTGCGGATTCTATTGCGGAGGTGAATACGGTGTCGTTTGAAAGGGTGGGGGTCTGTGCGCAGTCGGCAATTATCTTTTCAGCGGCGGTATCGTCAGTTTCGCCGAAAATAAGCTCAAGTGCCTTGGCGAGATTCTTCTTATAATGCTTTTTGTAGGTCTTTCTGACGCCGTCTGCCATGGCGTATTCGAAATTGGGGATACTCTGTCCGCCGTGCTGGTCATTCTGATTTGACTGAATGGCAATGCAGGCGAGGGAGGAGTAGCTTGCAATATCATTTGGCGGACGGATGTGACCGTGACCGGTGGAAAATCCGTTCTCGAACAGCTTCAAAAGGTCAATCTGACAGCAGGTTGTTGTCAATGTAAGGAAGTCCAGATCGTGGATGTGAATATCGCCCTCATTGTGCGCCTTTGAGTGAACAGGGTCAAGAATATACATCTCATAGAACTGCTTTGCACCCTCGGAGCCGTATTTCAGCATGGTACCCATAGCGGTGTCGCCGTTGATGTTGGCGTTTTCGCGCTTGATGTCCGAATCCTTGGCGTATTTGAAGGTCAGATCCTCATAAGTTTTCATGAGCTTGGTGTTCATCTCACGGACTCTGGTACGCTCGGCACGGTAGAGGATGTATTCCTTTGCCGTGCGTGCATGACCGTTGTCAACGAGCACCTTTTCCACGGTGTCCTGAATCTGCTCGACAGTGGGAATACCCTTGTCGCCGCAGATACTTTCAAGACGTTCCGCAACCTTGCAGGCGAGATCCATGGAAATAGAGTAATCGTGACCGCCTACAGCCTGAGCAGCCTTGAATATTGCCCCGGCGATTTTTTCGATATTGAACGGCGCTTCACGGCCGTCGCGTTTGATTATCTTTGTTATCATTGTTCATACCTCGTGCGACACAATATATAGTGAAGTCTAAAATTGCAAACCACTATATATTGTGGTTTGCAATTAATATTATATAGTATTTTAAGCTTAATGTCAATTGGTAAAATTACCGATATTTTGTCCATTTTTTTGGTGATTATGGTGTGTAATTTTTTTGCTTTCATAAAGTATAGCGTTTTGTTCTCAAAATATGAGCGGCAGTAATGATTTCCGAATCCTCTTTGAAATTATCCCGGTAGACCTCTATTATGTATTTGCCGCCGTAGCCTACCGCTTCGATTTTGCCGATTATTTTGTCAAGGTCAAGCTCTCCGGCATAGGGGAGGTGGCATTTGCTGTCGGCGAAATCGTTGATGTGAACATGAACGATGTCATCCCCCATAGCGTCAAGCATATCGTCAGGATCGTAGTTGCCTCGTACCACCTGCTTTAAGTCGAAAACAAATTTTATGTTGCCCTCACCCATAGCACTGCGAAGCTCACGCATAAATTCCGGATTTCCGCCTCTTGCAGTGGATACGCACTCGTGGGCTAAGGTGATACCGTGAGATT
>JAZRPJ010000105.1:0-2286 GCA_045649205.1 Candidatus Flemingiibacterium sp. | reverse complement strand
GGCGAAAAATACAAGCGTGTCTGCATGGACGGACCGGTATTCGACTCAAAGGAGATAATCTGGAAATGAAAAATATAGACCTTTCCGTAAATTTTGCAGGTGTGACGCTGAAAAATCCCGTAATCACCGTCAGCGGTACCTGCGGCTTCGGCAACGAATATACCCCCTATTATGAGGCATCGGATCTTGGCGCTATTGCGGTCAAGGGTATGACTCTTGCCCCTCGCCTTGGAAATCCCCCACCGAGAATTGCGGAAACTCCATCGGGTATTCTCAATTCCATCGGTCTGCAGAATCCGGGCGTTCATGCCTTTATCGAAAATGAGCTTCCCCGCCTTAAAAGGGAGGGGGCAACGGTAATCGCCAACATCAGCGGCTCTACCATTTCCGACTACTGTAAGGTGGCGGAGATCCTCTCCGAAACCGATGTTGACTTTATCGAAATGAACATTTCTTGCCCCAACGTCAAAGAGGGCGGCGTGGCATTCGGTACAAACTCAAAGACTATTTTTGAAATCACCACCGAAGTGAAAAAGCACTCAAAGAAGCCGGTTATTGTCAAGCTTTCGCCTAACGTAACGGACATCTGCGAGATGGCACGTGCGGCAGAGGCAGGCGGCGCCAATGCACTTGCTCTTATAAACACTCTTCTCGGAATGAGAATCGACATTAAGACAAAACGCCCGATTTTACATAATAATGTGGGCGGTCTGTCCGGAGGAGCGGTATTCCCCGTGGCGGTGAGAATGGTGTGGCAGGTAAGAAATGCGGTTGAGCTTCCGATTATCGGTATGGGCGGCATTTCCTCACCCGAGGATGCCATTGAAATGCTGATTGCCGGTGCTGACATCATCGGTGTGGGCACTGCCATGTTTGCAAATCCTTATCTCCCCGTGGAGATCATCGACGGCATCGTTGCTTATATGGAAGCGAACGGCATCGAGCGTGTGGCGGACATTTCTGCCACGGTTCAGCCTTGGTAAGCTTTTGCACATTATAACAATGTGGAGGGAAAAGCATGAAAAGAGTCATATTAATAATCACCGTAATATGCCTCATTGCACTTAACGGATGCGTCAAGGACGAGTCCGTCAAGAAAGACAGATCTCCATGGGAAATAGAGTGCGGTCGAGGCAGTGAATATATGCATTTAGGCGATTATGAAAAAGCGGTAGAGTCATTCACTGCGGCAATAGAGATAGATCCGGAAAAAGCAGAAGCATATATTTCGCGTGCCGAGGCGTATACCGCCACGGGCGAGTCAGGAGAAAATTTATTACTTGCTTTGGTGGATTATGAAAAGGCTATAAGTATAGGCGTGAGCGATCAGACTTTGCTTTACATGAATCTCGACATGGCTGAAATACATATACGCCTCGGCAATGATGAGAAAGCCTCTGCAATACTTCATAAGATATCCGAATCCCAAAAATCCGAAGTGACAAGCGGTACTTGCGGCGATGATCTGCGATGGACACTCGCGGACGGCGTTCTCACAATTTCCGGCAGCGGACCGATGAATGATTTTGGTTATCATGCCATATCAACGGATGGTTATGGCGTTGAATGTGCACCTTGGTCAGGCCGTATAACGGATGTTGTCATAGAAGATGGAGTTACAAGTATCGGATGGTATGCATTCGAGGACTGCTATTCACTGAAAACGGTAACAATACCCGAAAGTGTAACAAGTATCGGAAGCTATGCATTCATGGACTGCATGCTGCTTGAATCCGTAGTGATGCCGGAAGGAATCACGAGAATTGACATGTGTACATTATTCGGATGTGACTCACTTAAAGAAGTAATTATACCGGAAAATGTGACAAATATCGGTTGGAATGCATTTGAAGGATGTTATTCACTGGAAACGGTAACGATACCGGACGGCGTAACGGAAATTGGCCCTCACGCATTTGGACGCTGTTATTCACTGGAAACGATAACGATACCGAGCAGTGTAACGGAAATCAGTTCTTACGCATTTGAACGCTGGACGTCAAAACAAACAATTTACCTCGAAGGACGGACATCCCCACCGGAAGAATGGGATCCCCTTTGGCTCAAAGACTGTTCAGCGCAGGTAGTATGTGAAAAGTAACACGCAATCAAAATTACATAACGAAAACATCCCTCCGATTTTCGGAGGGATGAATTTTTTTACATCTCGTCAAGATATTCCTTTATCTGTCGCTCGACCTCGGCGACCTCGGCACGGAGTCCGGCAGCGGAAACTCTTACAGCACCGTTTCCGAGAATGATAAGCTGCTCCTGCAGATCGGAGGT
>JAZRPJ010000104.1:0-3920 GCA_045649205.1 Candidatus Flemingiibacterium sp. | reverse complement strand
CCTTGGAGCGACAGAACGAGCGTCTTTTCGAGGCATCCCAGGAATCAAAATACAAGTATGAACAGCTTCGCGGACGTATTGACGCCCTTAAAAAGACCGCATACGAGCTTGACGGCAAGATTAAGTTAACCGAAAACGATATTCTCCACAGAAAGAATCAGATCGCCGAGAAGGGGGAAGCAAGGCTCCGTCTTGAAGAAAGGGGCGCACAGCTTCGTTGTCAGTATGACGATAAAAAGAAAAAGTGCGATGAAATCGAAAAATCTGTAGGGGAAATCGCTTCAAAGCTTGCCGCACTTGACGAAAAAAGCGACGCGGCAAAGGAGGAGCGCGACGCTTTACGCCGTGAGCTTGAAGCAGAGCTTGCGAAATTAAAGGAGGGCGAAGCGGAGATAGTTGACCTGAAGATCCGCCTCTCCATTCTCGATACCAACGAAAAAACCGATATAAGCAAGGCAGAGTCCATTAAAGCAGAGCTTCAAAAATACACCGAAAGCTCGGCACTGCTTGAATCCCGTGCCGAAAAGGCGGACAAGACCATCGCTGAATACAATGGGAAAAAGGCGGCGCTGGCAAAGGATATAGAAAAATTAAACGTCGAGATCGACGCGCTTAAGAAAAATAAGCAGTCCCTTATCGACCGTTCCAACGAGGTTTATCTTGAATACACCTCAAAGAAGCACAGAATAGATGCCATACGCCGTATGGACGAGCTTTTTGAGGGCTATGCCCAGAGCGTACGCTTCGTCATGAACGAATACGAGAGCGGTCACATCGGCGGACTTAATCCCCACGGAGATGGAGCGAAGATTCACGGTCCTGTATCGAAGCTGATAAGCGTGAGTGCCAAGTACACTATAGCCATTGAAACGGCTCTTGGTGCAAACATTCAGAATATTATCGTCGATAACGAATTTGTGGCGAAGACCGCTATCAATTTCCTTAAGGCGAAGAATGCCGGTCGGGCTACATTCTACCCCATAAGCTCAATGAAGCCCCGGTACAGCCCTATTCCCGAGGCGGAGTGCAAGTCCTATGCCGGCTATATCGGCACTGCGGACAGCGTTCTCGAATTTGACGAAAGGTTCAGCGGTATTATAAGAAATCTCCTCGGCGGAACTCTGCTGTTTGACAACATCGACAATGGCTCGACCTTTGCCAAGGCTACCGGATACAAGGCGAGAGTTGTCACCCTTGACGGACAGGTCATCAACGCCGGCGGTTCATTTACCGGCGGTTCGGTGAAGCGTGACTCGGGTATGCTGACCCGCCGAACCGAAACCGAAAAATTAAAAGAAGATTCCGACAGACTTGCAAAGGAGCTTGACGACTTAAAAGCCGAGCAGAACACCTGCGACGTGCGGTGCGACAAGCTTACAAAGGAAGTTTCCGTGCTTTCTTCCCAGGCGGCGATGCTCACATCACTTATCGGAGCGGAAACTACGCAGCTTGAGGTCATCCGCAGCCAGCTTGGCGGCGAGAAGAATATGCGTGCATCCCTTGAACGTGACCTTGAGGCAATAAAGAACGACGCCGACAGCCGTGCCGCAGCGCTTGAAGAACTGCGCCGCCGTGAGGCAGAGCTTTCCGCAGAATCGGAAAAGATAACATCGGAGCGGACTCGCGGAGTATCCCTTGCAGGCGAGCTTGAAGAAAAGATCGAGGACTGCGAGAGAGAGCGAGGAGAGATACTTATCCACCGTGCGGAGGTCTACAAGGAGCTTGAGGTCTACACCCGTGAGCTTGAAGAAATCGGCGCACGCATCGAAGAAAATACAGCAGAGCTTTCGGCTAACAGTCAGGCTGAAGCGACCCTTTCGGAGGGCAACAGCCGGGCAGAAGAGGAGCTTGTCACCATGCGTGAGGAGCTTTCCGCCGCAGAGGCAGAGGTCATAAAGATCGAGGACGAAAGCAAGTCCGTTTCCGGTCAGAATTTAGAGTACGAGCAGAAATTAACAAAGCTACGTACCCAGATAAAAGAAAAGTCAAACCATAAGGAAATGTGCTTCCGTGACCATACCCTTGCAGAAAACAAGGTCAATAACCTTACCGGTGAGCATGATAAACTGACAACTCGCCTTTGGGACGACTACGAGCTTACATATTCCCAGGCGAAGGAATGTGGGTATCCCCCCGTTACCGAGGAAAATCACAAGGAAATTGCCGCAGAGCTTACCGAATACAGAAATAAGCTCCGTGCCCTCGGTCATGTTAACCTTTCCGCTATTGACGAATATGTGGAGGTCAAGAACCGCTTCGACTTCATGAGCGAGCAGATCGGCGACCTTAACAAATCAAAGGAAAATCTCCTTGAGATCATCGTAAAGTTAGAATACGAAATGCGTGAAGCCTTTGTCACCGCCTTTGCGGAGATCGACAGAAACTTCAAGATAGTATTCGCCGAGCTTTTCGGCGGCGGTACAGCAGAGCTTTCACTTACCGACCCCGAAAACGTGCTGACCAGCGGTATCGAGATTGCAGTGGCACCTCCCGGAAAGATCATCAAGAGTCTGACGCTTCTCTCCGGCGGCGAGCAGGCATTCGTGGCGATTGCGCTTATTTTCGCAATTCTCCGTGTGAATCCGACACCCTTCTGTATCTTTGATGAGATCGAGGCGGCTCTGGACGACGCAAACGTATTCCGCTTTGCCGACTACTTAAAGAGATATTCCGCACGTACACAGTTTATAGTTATAACTCACCGCCGCGGAACAATGGAAATTGCCGACAGAATCTACGGAGTTACCATGCAGGAGCGAGGTATTTCCAAGATTCTTCCCCTCGATATAAACGAGGCGGCAGAGCGGCTTGAAAAACAATCGGGAGAAAAATAAATGGGATTTTTTGATAGACTGAAAGAGGGTCTTGCAAAGACCAAAAATTCGCTTTTCAAGCAGGTTGACAACCTTTTTAAGAGCTTTGTCAAGGTGGACGAGGATATGCTTGAGGAGCTTGAGGAGCTTCTTATAATCTCCGACGTTGGAGTTAACTCCACGGAGAAGATCATCGACACACTTCGCGATAAAATTAAAAGCGACAGAATTACCGAGCCGGAGGACTGCAGAATCGCTCTCCGCGAAATTCTCACCCAAATGATCGGTGAGGGCGAGCCGCTTAAGCTTGACACTACCCCGGCGGTGATTCTTGTAATCGGCGTCAACGGAGTTGGCAAGACCACCTCTATCGCAAAAATCGCGAACAGACTCAAATCCGAGGGCAAGAATGTAATTCTCGCCGCCGCCGATACCTTCCGTGCCGCTGCTATCGACCAGCTTCAGATCTGGGCAGACAGAGTGGGGGTGGAGCTTGTTAGGCATAACGAAGGCTCTGACCCTGCGGCAGTGGTTTTCGATGCTCTCGTTTCGGCGAAGAAAAAGAATGCTGACGTGCTTATCGTTGATACCGCGGGACGGCTTCACAACAAGAAAAATCTTATGGATGAGCTGGCGAAAATCAACCGCGTAATTGAGCGTGAGTTGCCGGGTTCATCGAGAGAAACCCTTCTTGTCCTTGATGCCACCACCGGTCAGAATGCTGTCAGCCAGGCGAAGG
Organism: Candidatus Flemingiibacterium sp.; assembly: GCA_045649205.1. Classification (GTDB taxonomy): domain Bacteria; phylum Bacillota; class Clostridia; order Oscillospirales; family CAG-272; genus Flemingiibacterium. The sequence goes on along the minus strand of JAZRPJ010000104.1, from coordinate 368 downwards.
AATTTAAGAATGCCGCCGAAATCACGGGACTTATTCTTACAAAGCTTGACGGCACAGCCAAGGGCGGTATCGTCTTCTCCATCAAGGAGGAGCTTGACATTCCGGTTAAGTTTATCGGTGTTGGCGAGAAGATGGACGATATGCAGGAGTTTGACTCGAAGGAATTTGTGGATGCGCTGTTCGAGGTGTAAAAGTAATAAAATTTCAGGGTAGCCGTGGCTCCCCCCTCTGGGGGAGCTGTCAGCGAAGCTGACTGAGAGGGCAAGAGAGCGTAAGAGCGGTGACCCTCTCCGTCACGGCATTCGCCGTGCCACCTCCCCCACAGGGGGGGAGGCTAATAAGGAGTAAGCACGCCTCTCCGTCACGGC
>JAZRPJ010000103.1:0-1888 GCA_045649205.1 Candidatus Flemingiibacterium sp. | reverse complement strand
GGCGGAATTCTTTAAAAGGAAATTCCCCAGTAGCGTTCCGCCAAGTGCCGCACCGCCGGCAAAAATCACGCAAACAATAATGAGTGCCACAGAAGCACCAAAGCTGAGTCTTGCCTTTGGTTTTTTCTCCGGGAAAGGTTTTTTCTCGGTAACGCCGATATACACCTTCTCATTCGATGAAGAACGGTTTGACTCCGGCTTTTCGGTGTTGGGCGGGGGTGTGCTTCCCGAGAAGAAGGTGGGAGCAGAATTCGGGGGCGAGGTGGGTTCTGGCGTCGCCGCTTCCCTTTTATTGTCATCCATAAGGGTATCATCTATAGGCGGTTCCGTGGGGATGATATTTTCGTTTATGTTATTTTCGTTCAAATTCTGTTCGTTCATAATATTTTTCCTCCAAATTTGATTGCTTATGTGATATTATTATAAAATCCAAATGTGACGGCTGTATGACGGAGCGCGGAAAATTCATTGAAATAAGCGAGAAGGTATTGATTTTTCGACAAAAATATGGTACTATATAAATTAGGAATTATTTGATAGTCTTTCCGAAAACCTGTGGGGTTATGCCTGCACATTTTCGGAATCTGAAAGGAAACGAGATCATGAAAAAAACATTTATCTCCTGCGATATACTTCTTCCGAAGTTTGCAAGAGAACCGGATAAAATGACAAAATATGCCTGCATTGCCTGCGACCAGTACACCTCCGAGGGTGAATATTGGGCAGATGTTGAAAATGTGGTTGGGGATGCTCCGTCAACTCTCCGTTTGACTCTGCCGGAATATTATCTTTCCGATTCGGAGGCGAGAATTCCCAAAATCAACGAAACGATGGTAAACTATCAAAAGGATATTCTCACGTGTCACAAGTCCTCTATGATCTACCTTGAGCGTACCCAGAATAACGGCAAGATACGCCGGGGTATTATCGGCGGACTTGATCTTGACTCTTATGATTACAATAAGGGTGCGGCGGCACTTACCCGTGCTACCGAGGGTACGGTCCTTGAACGCATACCGCCCCGTGTGAAGATACGCGAAGGGGCATCCATCGAGCTTCCTCACATCATGATACTCATTGATGACCCGGAATGCAGTGTAATTGAGCCGTTAGGCAGCGCGACCGGGCTTGAAACTGCCTACGATTTCGACCTCATGAAAAAGGGCGGTCATGTATCGGCGAAGTTCCTTTCGGATAAGGAAATCACCGCTGTTACAGACGCTCTCGACACACTTACAAAGAAAGCCGCAACAGAGCAGGGCTGCGACACGCCTCTCGTATATGCTGTCGGCGACGGCAACCATTCTCTTGCCTCTGCAAAGGCTTATTGGGAGAAGATCAAGCCTACAGTTCCCGAGGCAGAGCGCGAGGATCACCCGGCAAGATACGCACTCTGCGAGATCGTGAACATCCACGATACCGCTCTTGAGTTTGAGCCGATCTACCGTGTTGTATTCGGGGTAGACCCTGACGAGCTTTTGGCGGAGTTTGAAGGATATATCGCATCGCTTCCGAAAAACAGCGGGGAAGGTCAGCGTTTTGAATACTGTCATGGAAATACTTCCGGCGAGATCGGGGTTGAAAATCCCACGTCTATGCTTCCCGTCGGTACACTGCAGACCTTCCTTGACTTATACATAAAGTCCCATCCCGGTGCGGAGGTGGATTACATTCATGGCATCGACTCTACAAAGAAATTAGCTGCAGGCGATAATGCCATCGGATTCATATTTGACGGAATGTCAAAATCACAGGTCTTTAAAACGGTGGTCGCGGAGGGTGCACTTCCCAGAAAGACCTTGTCTATGGGTGAGGCAGACGACAAGCGTTTCTACATTGAGGCAAGGGCTATAAGATAAGAACTATATGAACAGTGGGGGGAACTTTC
>JAZRPJ010000102.1:0-18676 GCA_045649205.1 Candidatus Flemingiibacterium sp. | reverse complement strand
TTCAAGTCTTGCTCTCTCTGCCATCACCTCAAGGAAGGGCTCTGCCGCAGGTGACAGAAGCGCCTTGAAATCTTCAATAGAACAAGTCGTATGTTCAAGAGCTGCTCGGACATCTCTTGCTGTGTATTTGCTGTAATCGTAGGAGTTCATCTGCGCCATTACATGAGAACAGACAGCCGACTCGATGATCTCCATGCCGGGCAGATATTCCATGTGATTCTTACGGCTTGTGGGATCGTTTTCAATGCGGTGCTTTTTCGCAAGCGCTTCGGAGGACAGATGCTCCGAATCAACAAAGAATTGATTTTCCATAGCATCCTCCTTAGTTGCGCAAAAATCCTGTCAAGGGATCGGATGAGGATGCTCCACGGGTAAGTACTCGACCAAGGCCCGAAAGATATGCCTTGCGACCGGCTTCGATCGCCTGCTTGAACGCTGATGCCATCATAGGAAGATCGCCTGCGGTTGCAAGGGCAGTATTCGCCATAATTGCCGCCGCGCCCATCTCCATGGCTTCGCAAGCCTGTGAAGGTCTACCGATGCCTGCATCCACGATGATGGGCAGGTCGATCTCGTCAATGAGTATCTGAATGAACTCCTTGGTTGCAAGTCCTTTGTTTGAGCCGATGGGGGATGCAAGAGGCATCACACTTGCCGCGCCTGCGTTTACAAGGTCGCGGGCGGTGTTCAGATCGGGATACATATACGGCATGACGACAAATCCCTCGTTTGCAAGGATCTCGGTCGCCTTGACGGTTTCCATGTTGTCGGGAAGTAGATATTTTGAGTCACGCATGATCTCGATTTTTACGAAGTTACCGCATCCAAGTTCACGGGCAAGGCGCGCGATACGGACTGCTTCTTCTGCATTTCTCGCACCCGAGGTATTAGGAAGAAGCGTGATTCCTTCGGGTATGTAGTCGAGAATGTTTTCGTGTTCCTTGGTATTGGCGCGGCGGACTGCCAAGGTAATGATCTCAGCCCCTGCATCCCTGACTGCCGATTCAATTAGCTTCATCGAATATTTGCCCGAGCCGAGAATGAAACGGGAGTTAAATTCGTGACTGCCGATGATAAGTTTGTCGTTATTCATTTCTTTTTCCTCTTTATTCTTCAAAATTATTTGCTAAAATTCGCAGTACCGTATGCGCCTCGTGTGCGGCGCAAACCATAACTCGTGACGATACAAGCCCGATCCCGTCTGCGACATCGCTTTTCTCATCTCCGCACAGATAGAATTTGCTTGTTACTTTTCTTGTCTTAATGCGATTGGCATCATTTAGTCCTGCCATACCCGAAGCTGCTACGAAGTATGTATCGCGCATCTTGGAAAGTACGGTATTTGTAAGCATTGCTTTACATTCTGCATCGTCAAATGCTTCGCAGATAATATCCGCATCCGAGAGAAGCACCACGGCATTTTCTTCCGTAATGCGCTCTGTATGTATTTCGAGTGAAATATACGGCGCTATTTCTTTGAGATTTTCTGCGAGTGCTTCGGTTTTATAGATTCCTATTTGCGAAGCTTTATATTGTTGACGGTGAAGATTTGTAATATCCACACGGTCAAAATCAATGAGTATCAGCTTGCCAACACCTGCTCTTGCGAGAGCAATGGCGATATTTGAGCCAAGACCGCCAAGACCGCATACGGCGACCGTAGCCGATGAGAACGCCAGATGTAATTTTTTGCCGTGCCGTTCTTCCAAAGCAGTATTCCATTCTTCTTTTGTCGGGATCACTCAACCACCTCCCACAAAGCTGACGATCTCAATGCTGTCACCGTCCGCGAGAACGGTGTCAGCATAAATAACTTTCGGAACAATGTCGCCATTCAGCTCAGTTGCGATCCGCTTTATATCGTAATTTGTTGTCGCGAGATACTCGGCAATCGTCTTGCCTGCAATATCCAAGGGCTCTCCGTTTACCTTTACCATTTCACACCTCCACAGAAATTGCAACAAAAAAGGAGCTACCGATTCGGTAACTCCAAAAATTTCGTTGTTCTTCCTAATATCCTCGTATCAGGCATCCCTACGTTGGCATTATCCAAATCAGGTTCTCGGTCGAAGGTCACACCTTCCTCTCAGCCTGTATACAAGCTCCCGTTGTTCAGTTGTGAGTATATTATACACCCATTTGCAGAAAAAAACAAGTATATTTTGTGAATTTTCTCGGATTTGTTTTAATGATCTCACCGACAAACGTAAATTTATCAATAAGTACATAATAAAGAAAAATTGTACTATGCAACACATTAGTTATTGATATTTTTCAGAAATGTATTGACATTTTTTATCTGTTGAAGTACAATGTATGTGGTTATATATGGGACTTTGGCGGCATAATGGAGGTTGCGATACAATATTCTACGAACGGAGTCAACCGTGCCATTATCATGCCCCGTGGCGCATATTGTTCATTGCCGAAAAAGGGGTTGAATATCTGTCATTCAGCGCTAAGTTCCTGATCTGCGGGTACAGCATCCGTTTCCTGACCAATCAGCTGAACTGTGATACCTGCTTCAATATCCACTATTCCGGGCAAGTTCTCGATCGTTTCTGCCCCAAGTTTAAGTTGGTGGTCGATATGGAGGAAAAGATGGGTGCCATGCAGGCTATGGTCCAGCGGCTTTGTATGACACAGTGAGTTTTATCATCTGAATTTACATATTTTGAAAGGAGCATATCTATGAACGAACATCATCTCCACACCCGCCTTGTTTCGTCCCTAGAAAAGGGGCTCGTTACCGAACCCGTGGAGGCATATCCTGCCTTGGAGCAGATCTCGGTGCTGAAGGGAGAACGCCTGAACTTCCAACTTTTTCTTCGCTCAGACCATACCGACAGTTATAACAATCGTATTCTTACCGTGGAGGCCGAAGGCATTGACGCCACCGCTCGCGAGGTGAGGCAGATCTACGCTGATCTTCCTTGTTTTTATACAGACACCTCCCGCGAGGTGGGCTTGTTCCTCGAAAGCGGAAGCGGTCTCTATCCTGATGTGCTGGAGCCTCTTGACAGCGGCAATCGCCTCCGTCCCAAAGAGGAGACTCTGATCTCTGTCTGGTTCGAGGCAACTATCTCCGAGGCAGGAGTCTACCCTGTGACCGTGACCGTGAAGGAGAACGGCGAAGTAATAGACTCTCTCCCTCTTACTGTTACTGTAGTAGATGCTGACCTGCCCGAGCAGTCGCTGATCTTCACCCAATGGTTTCACTGCGACTGCCTTGCAACCTACTATAACGTCCCCGTTTTTTCGGAGGAGCACTGGCGGATCATGGAAAACTACATGACCTGTGCCGCTCATCACGGAATCAATTGTATTCTGACCCCCATTCTAACGCCGCCCCTTGACACTGAGGTGGGCACCGAGCGCCCCACCGTTCAGCTGGTGGGCGTGACGAAAACCGGTGGCGAGTATCGCTTTGATTTCTCGCTTCTAAAGCGCTATCTGGACATGGCCAAGGCCTGCGGCATCCGCTATTTTGAAATATCCCATCTCTTTACCCAATGGGGGGCCGCCTATGCGCCTAAGGTAGTTGCCACGGTTGACGGCATCGAGCGCCGCCTTTTCGGATGGCATACCCCCGGTACCGAGGGAGAATATCCTCGCTTCCTGTCCAAGCTTCTTCCCGCCTTGGTGGCTTTCCTCCGCACCGAGGGCGTCCTTGAAAACTGCCGTTTCCATGTGTCAGATGAGCCTTATGAGGAGCAGTTTGAACTCTACTGCCGTGCCAAGGCTATCGTTGAGCCCTATCTTAAGGATTGCACCATCATCGACGCTCTGTTCTCGGTGGAATTCTACCGTCGCGGCGCGGTCACGACGCCGGTACCTGGTACCGATCACATCGAACCCTTTTTGCAGGAAGATATTGCCGAGCGTTGGGCCTATTACTGCTGTGGTCAATGGAACAAGGTGGGAAATCGCTTTATTGCCTATCCCTCCTTCCGTAACCGTATTTTGGGGGTTCAGCTCTATAAATTCAATATCACCGGCTTTCTCCATTGGGGCTATAACTTCTATTACACCATGGGCTCCCGACGCCTGATCAATCCCTATCTGACCCAGTCGGGAGACGGATGGGTGGAAAGCGGCGACACCTTCTCGGTCTATCCCGGTCCTATGGGTCAGCCCCTTGCTTCCCTCCGTCTGGCCGTGTTCCACGAAGCAATTCAGGACATTGAGGCACTGAAGCTCTGCGAATCCCTCGTAGGGCGAGAGAAGGTGGTGGCTCTCATAGACGAGTTGGCGGGAAGCCCCGTCACCTTCTCGGAGTATCCCAAGTCGCCAGCCTATCTGTTGGAACTGCGTGAGCGAGTCAACGCCATGATCCATGAGGCCTTATGATCCCTAAACTTGGATCTAACGGTTTTACAGATATCGGTCTGTCTTGAATAATATTCCCGATAAAAATATACTTGTTAAGACAAAGTATTGTTTTTGAGAGGGTGTATATCTCGCTTTGTCTGCTGCGACAAAATGGTTGACACTTGCGCCTCGTTCGGATTATTTGTTTCATTTGAGGATTGACCGTTGCAAAGAACCGCGAAAAAATGATCAACTGGACAAAAGGGCTTGAACTGAACAAATATAGCCTCGGCAAGGGAACTCCCCGCCGAGGCTTTCTTAATTCTATGAATATTTCAAAACAAATTTTTGACCGATATGCTGTTATTTTTGATGCGTAAGGTAGGGAGTGCGAAATCAAAGAGCTGTACGGTAAGTATATTTTCCTGTAGAAACGGTGTGCTTATCTCCGTTTGGAAGAAGGATGTCTGCTTCCGCATTTGCAGGAATTTCGAATTCAAATTCGACTGCACTGTCAGTGTATTTCCATGCGGATGAAATTTTGCCGAAGGGTGAGATGTAGCTTCCCTTGGCGTATCCCAAGCGGCTGTCTGTATAGGGACGCAGGGTTATCCTTCCGCCGTTTACCGTAATACCGAGTACCCGACTCATCATCCATCCGGTAACCGCACCCAGAGAATAATGGTTGTGGGAACCGGTGGGCTTTCCGTCCTTCTCGATTCCGAACCAGCTTTCCCAAATGGTGGTAGCACCGTTCAAGACCTCAAACAGCCATGAGGGCTGTTCACGCTGTAAAAGCAGGTCAAAGGCAGTGGAAGCATATCCGTTGTCGGTGAGGGTTTCCGAAAGGTGACAGGTGGTTAAGAACCCGGTACCGATGTGGGTGCCGTTCTGCTTTATGAGCTTATCAAGGGCTCTTGCCGCTTCCTTGATCTCTTCCTCATCAAGAAGTTTGTGTACAATAGGACGCACATACTGACACTGACGCTCGGAGGATATCCTTCCGTTGTCGGTGTAGACATAACGGAATGCCGCTTTGACCTTTTCAAAATTGTCGCCGTAGAACTTGGCGTCTTCGGCTTCCCCGAGATACAGTGCTATCTTTTTTGCAAGGTAGCAGTCATAGGCGAGGAAGGCGGTGGCGGTGTCAGCGTGACCCGTAAGTCGCGATTCCTCAAAATAGTCGGTTGCGACTCTGCCCGGCTCGCACCATTCGCCCCAATTGTTGCCGCAGTCAAGGATGTAATTTTTAATATGCTCGGGAAGATGTTCATTTTCGGGTCTGGTGTTTTCCTTTGCTCTATTTAGATTGAAAAGCACCCATTTTTTGATTGCAGGATAAAATTCGCGCAGCTCCTCAGGTGAATCGAGGAAGTTCATGAATTTTTCGGGGACGATGGTCATTGAGCTGCTCCAGCCTGCCGAGCCGTCCTTGCCTTGCGGACCGCTTTGAGGACCGTATACCGGCGGCGCGATGTAGAGAATACAGCCGTTTTCTGCCTGGCAGGACACTGACTCGCGCAGCCATCTGCGTATTACGGGATAGGAGTCCATAAGGTAAAGTGCCGCACCTGCAAATACCTGACAGTCGCCGGTGAATCCCAATTTCTCTCTGGTCGGACAGTCGGTTGGGATATCCACGAAGTTGCTCTTCATACTGAAAATGACATTTTCAAACAGTCGGTTTACCTCAGGCACCCCGCATTCAAAGAAAGAGGTCTGTTCCATGTGAGAATATACCGCAACACCTGTAAATTCTTCGCCGGTTATCGGGATATCAGTTTCTACAAGAACATAGCGGAAGCCGTAATAGCATTTGGTCTGATGGAAAATATTACGTCCTTCTTTGCAGGTGTATTCTACGACCTGACGGCAGATAGCAGATTCTTCGTTCTGGAAATTATCGTTTTGGAAATTGCCGTCGGCACCAAAAACCTCGCCGTGGGTAAGGCGGATGAAATCCCCCTCGTGTGCGGTTATGTCAAGCTCCACGTATCCTGCGAAGTTCTGACCGAAGTCAAGTACCTTTTGACCGTTTGGCGTTGTGAGCAGCTTCGCCTTGAAGGTTTCATGCTTTGTTATCGGAAGCTCAATTCCGATAAGATTATCATAGCCGAAGCCGCAGACGGTAACGCCGTGCCAATCGGTGATATCCTTTCGGGCATCGTACCTTTCAAGACGCATGGTGTCGTTTTCGCGAAGGGGACCGTTCTGGCTTGCAGACCAGCTTTCATCGGTCACAACCACCGGCTTTCCGCCAACTTCAAGCTGACAGAGAAGGGCAATATCGGTTCCGTAGCAGTAGCGGACCATGCTCCAACCGGTGCTTCCTCTCCACCAGCCCTCGCCGATGGTGACAATGATCTCGTTCTTGCCCACCTTCAGCATGGGTGTGACATCATATGTCTGGACCTGCAGGCGGTGCTCGTAGTCGCCGTTGCCCGGCGCCATGAAATAGCCCTCGACCTCCATGCCGTTTATGTATGCATTATACACGCCGTGTGCGGTTATATAAAGTCGCGCGTTGCCGATCTCATCAAGCAGAAATTCCTTTTTTAGGTAGCTTGCCACGTTAAGCGGCTTGTCATCAATAGCAAATTCGGTATATTCCGGATGAACCGGCTCGGGATCTATCCACTGTGCCGTCCAGTCCTCCTTTGCAATGCCCGTTTCAAAGAAGGTGGTGGCTTCTTCGCCCCAAGCACCTGCTTCATCACAGAGAGCGACGCTTACATTTACCCGTTTGCGAGAGCCTATTTCGATGGGCAGAGCGTACTTCATTTTTGCGGAAGTCACGTTGCCGCTGTCGTAAATAATATCACCGTCACATTCAAGCTTCACGCGAAAAGCGGTCTGCTTTATTCCGCCCTCGCATATCCATGAAACCATAATCTTTCCCGCATCGATGCCCACGGGAGCATTCAGTCTGTTTATCTTTAAATTACTTGCTACCATGTATATTTCTCCTTTATGCTGATTTTAAGTAATAACTACATTTATGATATCACAGTATTGATCGCTTGTCAATGTGGTATTGGGAAATACAGTGCTGTCGGCGGCAGAAAACAATGGATCCGAACACTGCCCGGTGAAAGGTGTGTTCGGATCATCTTTATTTACTTGAACTCCGGCGCATGAGTTTCGCCGGTAGCGAAAGCATTCGGTCCGGGCTCTGACATAGAAAAATACATCTTCGCGGCCTTGGTTGTACCGAAATCACGGTTCGATCCGGTTTTCTGCACTTTATTGAAGGCGTCGCGGAACATCTGATTGTGCGCTTCCTCTCGGTTAAGAAGGAAATCAATGGTTTCTCTTACCTTCTTGTCATCGATCTGACGGTAAAGATACTCATAAACCACCTTGGCTCTCTGCTCCGATGCAATATTCGATAAAAGATCGGCACACAGATCCCCTGTTACCGTCACATAATCCCCCGTCCAGGAGTAACCTGATGAATTGATAAGTCCCGGGTTAAGTCCAAGGAGAACGTGAGTCTGTACTTCTCCGGCATGAATCTTTGCGGCATCTACATCGTGCCCGTTCAAAAGATTGATGGTCTGTGCCACCATTTCCATGTGCCCCAGCTCCTCTGCGGCAATATCAAGAAAAAGATCCTTGATCTCGGGGTCTTTGATTCTGAAGCTCTGGGACATATACTGCATAGCCGCCTTAAGTTCGCCGTTGCCGCCGCCAAGCTGCTCCTGAAGAAGCACTGCATACTGGGGATTAGCTTTCTCTACCTCTACTGGATGAAATAATTGCTTTTCGTGTTTAAACATATCTACCTCCGTTTTTTATTCGAGTATATTATTTTACATTCGGAGGGAAAATATGCTTTTCTTTTGCTGTTTTTTTCAATTATACACCTGTCGGCAGCCAAATTGTTCCGATGAGCCCCTAAATATCCGAATATTTATAGCAGCTTAAACCGATTCTTTTCAAATTCCAACAGTCCCTCATCCCTCATTTTGCACAGCTCGTTTGACATAGCACTTCTGTCAACGGACAGAAAATCCGCAAGCTGCTGACGGTTGAATGGAATCACGAAGCTGGCACTGCTATGCCGTTTTGCTTCTTCGGAAAGGTAGGAGATCAGCTTCTCTCGTGTGGTGCGTTTGGACATATGTCCGAGCTTCTGCATTAGCATACGGTTCTTTTCCGAGATTGCGAAAAACAGATTCTGAACTACCGTAGAGTGGAAGCGACAGGCCGAGGAGCAGACGGTCATAATCCTTCTTACATCAAAAAAGATGACGGTGCTGTCCTCTATGGCAACTACATCATTAAGGAGCGCACCGCTTTCCGTGGCAATATAGGCTTCTCCGAACATTTCGCCAATGGCAATACGGTTGACAATGGTACGGTTTCCCCAGTAATCATCTCGTTGGATATAAAGCTCCCCCTGAACAAGCAGAGTTATATGATTCAGATGCTCTCCCTGTCGAAGGACATATTCACCCTTTTTATATTGGTGCAGTCTTGCATCAAGGCAGGAAAGCATTCCACTGATCTCATCCTCGGATACGCCTGCAAAAAGTTTTGTTTTTTTCAGTATTGGGATGAAATTTTTCATAAAAACCTCAATTCCGTTGTAAATACAACCGACATTTTTATTTTATTGTACTATAATATAGGTGTAAAGTCAATAGCTTTTTTAAAAGGAGAAACAAATATGATCAGAAAAATAATCAAAATCGACGAAGAAAAATGCAACGGCTGCGGCGCCTGTGCCTCCGCTTGCCATGAAGGCGCAATTGAAATGATAAACGGAAAGGCAAAACTTACACGGGAGGATTACTGCGACGGACTTGGTGATTGTTTGCCTGCTTGCCCCACCGGTGCCATTACTTTTGAGGAGCGCGAAGCTCCGGCATACGATGAGGCTGCCGTTAATGCGGCAAAGGCAAAGAAAGTTCCTCTGCCCTGCGGATGTCCGGGAACTCACTCAAGCTCCATAAAACGCGAGGAATGCTCCTGCACCCAAACATCGGCTCCTTCTGTCAGCCGGCTTTCCCAGTGGCCGGTGCAGATAAAGCTGGTGCCGGTCAATGCGCCCTATTTTGACGGTGCTGATCTGCTCATTGCGGCGGACTGTACGGCGTACGCTTACGGTAATTTCCATAACGAATTTATCCGTAACCGTATTACCCTCATCGGATGTCCGAAGCTTGATTCCGTCGACTACACCGAAAAGCTGACAGCCATCATCGCAAACAATGATATAAAGAGCGTAACGGTAGTCCGCATGGAGGTGCCCTGCTGCGGCGGTATAGAGCATGCCGCAAAGCAGGCGCTTATGGCAAGCGGCAAGTTTATTCCATGGCAGGTGGTAACCATTTCCACGGACGGAAGGATACTGGACTGATAAGATCCGGCTGACAACAGAAAGCCACTCCTTTATGGGGGTGGCTTTTACTGCTTGGCAGAGAAAATACCGTAAAAATGTTTGAAAAATATTATTACTAAGAAAATGTGGAAAATCAATTGACAAGCGGAAGGGCATGTGATATAATTTTAAGAAAAATGCTATAAAAATCGGAGGGAAAACCAATGTACGGAGAATTCAAACGGGCGATCCACATCGACTTCCACACCGTGCCCGGCATCTATAACTTCAACGAAAAATGGGATGCCGCCGCCTTCGCCGAAAGGCTCGAAAAGGCTCACGTAAGATACGTCAACGCCTTTGCGGAGTGTAACCTGGGCTTCGCATATTTTGACACCAAGATCGGCGTCAAGTATCCCGGAATGAAGGGGGATATGTTCGGCGATCTGCTTCGTGAATGCCACAAGCGCGATATCGGTGTCACCGGTTACTTCAACCTCGGCATCGACCACGATGCCTGCCGCCGTCACCGCGACTGGTGCAAGGTAGACAAAGAAGGTCGTGTAATTTACGGCGACAGAACAGGTAATAATTTCCGTCATCCCTGCTATGAAACCGGCTACGGCGATTATATGCTCGGCATGATAGGTGAGCTCATCGAGCTTCACCCCGATGTTGACGGTATTTTCCTCGACTGCATCAACGTTGTCCCCTGCTACGGCAACGAGTGTCTTGAAGCCATCAAGGCGGCAGGCGGCGATCCCTTAAATGACGAGGACGTGGCAAAGCATACATACGATTCGGTCATGAACTTCCTCGCAAAGGTCAGAAAGCTCATCGGCGACCGCAACCTTATCTGCAACGGACGTCCGTACTGGGAAGCACGTGACCTTAATTCTCATATCGAGATTGAATGTCTGCCTGGCGGCGGATGGCCTTACGAATTCTTCCCGGCAAGTGCCGCTTACGCCCGTCAGATCAAGGAAAACGTACTTTATATGTCCGGACGCTTCCAGGCATCCTGGGGCGATTTCGGCGGACTCAAGAGCTACGCTTCCATTGAAAACGATATGTTCGACGCGCAGATGAACGCCGTTGAATGCTCCATCGGCGACCATATGCATCCGGCGGAGATCATTGACGAAACCGTCTTTGACTCCATCGGCAAGGTTTACGAGAAGATCATGACCTACGAGCCCTGGACGAACAAAGCAAAGTATAAGGCCGAGATCGGTATCCTCTGCGTTCACGATGAAAGATTCATGAACGGAATGTATCACGGACTGGTAGGAATGCTGGGCGAGCTTAAGTGCACCTTCGACATCCTCAACGATACCATGGATCTTTCAAAATACAACCTCCTCATCATCCCCGAAGGAGTCCGACTCACCGAGGCGTTCAAGGAAAAGGTTTCCGCTCACATCGCCGCAGGCAAGCCCGTGATCTCCACCGGCACCGGCGCTCTTGACGAGAAAGAGGACAAATTCGCACTTCCCGAATGGAACTTCAAATTCGACTGCATGGATACCGACTCTCAGGCGTTCTATAAGTACGACGGCGATCAGTTCCGCTACGCCGTATACCGTCCCGGCATCAAGATGTATGCCTGCGAGGGCGCAAAGGTGATAGCCGAATACTACAAGGCATACTTCAATAAAGAATGGGATGGTTTCCACGGTTTCTACTATATGCCGCCGGAAAAGGCGACCGGTCACGCTATGGCGGCAGTATGTGGCAAGGTAGCACACATCGCGTTCAACATCTTTGATGCATACAACAGAAAATGCTACATCGCCCACAAGGAGCTCTTCAAGAAATGCCTCGACGAGATCGGCTTCGTTCCCACCATTGAAACCGACCTTCCCTCCACCTCCCGTGTGACTCTCACCGAAACGGAGGAAAACGTCCTATTCCACGTCAAGGTTACATATGCCGACAGACGCGGCGACGGACTCTGCATTGAGGAGCATGTCAAGTACCCGGCAGGTGCGACTGTAAAGATAAAGGGCAAGTTTGCCGACGCGATGGTAGTTCCCACAAAGGAAAAGGTGGATGCTCTTATCAGCGAGGACAGTATAACCCTCACTCTGCCAGAAATCAACGGGTATATGTGTATTGCCCTTAAGAAGGCGTGAGCTCCAACATATCGGGGGCAAAAATGACAAAGACACAAATCCTTGAAAAGCTCCTTTCCATGCAAAAGGAGAATTTTGAAAACTCAAAAAAATCAGCTCCCGCAGTTTTAGTTACCGATTACCGCGCCCTTGTTAGGGTGTCGGAGGACGGAACGAAAGTATGGACGGATGCCTTTCAGCAGGCTATAAATGAGAACTGCCATATTCTCATTCCCCAAAATGCCGAGCGGTATTATATCGACAAAACCTTGTTGGTTCCCTCCGACCGATATATTGAGGCGGAGGATGGGGCAGCCATATGCTTGATGCCGGGTGTAAATACCGTCCTCATGCGCAACGAGCACAACGAGGATGGTACGCATAAAAAAGAAACCTTCGAAAATCCCGACACGAATATTCACATTTCCGGCGGACTTTGGGAAGAATCCAGAACCTAAGCCGGAGGTTACGGTATATCCGGAAAATACGATGAGGCACGAAGCTACTACGGCGTTTCCACTTGTATGTTCTTCAACAATATAAAGGGACTGACCCTTGAAAACATGACCTTTTCCCATGCGGGCGGATTCAGTATTCAGCTTGGAAACCTTAAGAACGTTGTCGTCCGCAACATTGAATTTATAAACGGATTCCGGGACGGCGTTCACGTCAACGGAAATACCGAGAATATTTTCATAAAGGATATCAGGGGGCAAGTGGGCGATGATCTTGTGGCATTCAATATGTATGATTGGCAGAATTCATCGGTGGACTTCGGTCCCATCAAAACCGCGTGGTGCGAGAATGTAGTATCGGACAGCGAAAGTCAGTATAAGTCCTTCCGGATACTCCCCGGAACTTACCGCTACGATGACGGAACCTCTGTTGACTGCTCGATACACGATGCCGTCATCAAAAATATAAGCGGAATCAAGACTGTGAAGCTGTATTTTCAAACTCCCCGTTATGAGCTTGATGCCCGGCGCGAGGAAGGCGACACCGGCTCCGCAGACAATCTCTACTTTGAAAACATACGGATCGATCTCACCGAACCGGTGGATAAGCTGAAGCCCTATATGGGATCCGACCCCATTACAGGAAGCATTGCCGGCTTTGAGATAGGTGCGAACATCGGGAATATCTACTTTGAAAATGTTGACGTGACTCTCTACCGCGAGAAATTTCCAATGTCTTACTTCATCTGTGTAGGTCCGAAGTCCGTGCGGATGGGAAATCTCGAGCTTTTTGATCCGGAAATTTCCTGCCGTGTTGAAAATATTCACCTGAAGAATGTTTCAGTAAACGGCGGTAACACGGAAGATTCGAAGAAGTACATCCATGAAATCACTTTCGACGATATTTACGGCGACGGGCGCGCCGTGGGAAACGGCACTGTCTGCAGCATTTTATGCGACGGGGAGTGAAAATCTCTATTCGTTATACAAAAAATGGCGACCTTGCGGGTCGCCATTTTTAAATTTTATTCTTAAAGCAGCTTTTCCAGCTTGTCAGCTGCAGCGTCCAGGTAGTCGTTCTCCATAAGCTCCAGCATACCCTTGTCGCAGAGAGCGGCAAGACGGGGATCGATGGGCATACGTCCGAGAACCTCGTATCCGAACTTGTCAGCAACCTCGGCAACATGACTTTCGCCGTAGATGTTGTAGTCCTTGCCGCAGTCGGGACACTTGAAATAGGACATATTTTCCACAATTCCGAGAACGGGAATGTTCATCATCTGCGCCATGTTCGCCGCCTTTGCAACGATCATGGAAACAAGCTCCTGGGGGCTTGTTACGATAATTACACCGTCAAGGGGAATGGACTGGAACACAGTCAGCGGAACGTCACCCGTTCCGGGAGGCATATCCACGAACATGAAGTCCACGTCGTCCCAGATAACGTCGGTCCAGAACTGCTTTACAGTTCCGGCTATAACCGGACCTCTCCATACAACGGGAGTGGTTTCGTCCTCAAGAAGCAGATTGACGCTCATCACTTTGATACCGGTCTTCGATTCGAGAGGGAAGATACCCCCAGCACCGTCACCGTTGACCTCACCCTTTACCCCAAATGCCTTGGGGATGGAAGGACCGGTCACGTCCGCATCAAGAATGGCGGTCTTAAAATCGCGGCGGCGCATGAGAACGGACAGCATGGAGGTTACCATAGACTTGCCGACTCCGCCTTTACCGCTTACAATACCGATAACCTTCTTGACACTTGACATTTCGTGGGGCTTTTCTATAAGACTCTGCTTTTCGCGTGAGCCGCAGTTGGCAGAGCAGGTGGAACAGTCATGAGTGCAGGAAGATTCCGGTGTTTCGTTGTTGTCATCGTAAATCATCTAAAAATTCTCCTTTCAAAAGACATTTTGTTTTACAGTAATATTATAACTCAAAACTTTTGAAAATTCAAGGCTTTTCATAATTTTCTTTTGTTAATACCCTTTTTATATTAAATTGTATATCCAAATTATGGCTTTCTATATTGATTTTATCGTCGGATTATGTTATAATATACACATAACAAAGATGAAAACACACAAAGGATAACGGTAAATGATATCACAACTGCTTCTTTTAAAAATACTCCAACTCTTTATCATAATGATACTTGCCTTCGTCCTCACCAAGGCGAAGATCGTGAAAAGCGAGGACAGCACAGTCCTGTCGAAGCTATCACTGTGGCTATTCATGCCGGCGGTAATTATCGATGCCTTTGATATGGATATTACCGACGATATTTTGGCCGGGCTTGGCTTCGCCTTTATAGCGGCATTTATTATACATATAGTGCTCTTTATTCTTGACCTTTTTTTCAAAAAAGCCTTCAAAGCCACAGGTGTGGAGCGCGCCTCCATTATGTATTCAAATGCCGGAAATATCATTATCCCTATCGTAGCCTACATTTTCGGAGAGGAATGGATTATTTACAGCAGTGCCTACATAATCGTTCAGCAGATTTTCATGTGGACTCACGGTGTCAGCCTTTTCTCCCGAGGAAAATTCAGCCTTAAAAAGATACTGCTTAACGTCAACATAATCGCCATATTCGTTGGATTTATACTGATGCTTTTCCGTATAAGACTGCCGGAATTTGCGGGAGAGATAACGTCGTCCCTCGGTTCCATGCTCGCCCCTGCCGGAATGATAATCGCCGGTATGCTTGCGGCAAGTGTGGACTTTAAAAAGATGCTAAAAAATAAGCGGCTCTACTTCGTGCTTTTCTCGCGGCTTATCCTTTGTCCCGCCGTGGTCATGCTCATTCTTAAATGCATTATACCGCTTATTGCCATCCCCGATATAAAGACGGTTATGTGCATAGTTTATCTCGCAAGCATCGCACCGTCAGCCGCTACGGTTATGCTATTTGCCCAGGTTTACGGGAAAGACTCATACTACGCCACGGCAATAAATGTTGTCGCAACAGTTATGTGCATCGTCACCATGCCGATGCTTGTATGGCTGTTTTGAACTTTATCTGAAAGGAACAACACATGAAAATAGTCACCGCAATAGATTCATTTAAAGGAAGCCTCACCTCCATTGAGGCAGGAAATGCCGCCGCCGAGGGTATCAGACGTGTATACCCCAATGCCGAAGTAATCGTCCGCCCCCTCGCTGACGGAGGCGAAGGCACAGCGGAAGCTCTCGCTATGGGTATCGGCGGAGAGGCGCGGGAGGTCACCGTCCACGATTCCCTTATGCGTGAGGTGAAATGCACATATTACAAATCCGACAAAGCCGCTGTAATCGAAATGGCGGTGGCGGCAGGACTCCCCCAGCTTGAAAAATCGGAGCGCAATCCCATGAAAACCACCACCTACGGTGTGGGCGAAATCATCGCGGACGCCCTCTCCCTCGGCTGCCGTGACTTCATTATCGGCATCGGCGGAAGCTCCACCAACGACGGCGGTACGGGTATGCTGACCGCTCTCGGATTCCGCTTTCTGAAGTCAGACGGAACGCCCATTTCTCTCGGCGGAGAGGGACTTTCCGAGCTTGCAGAGATTGATGATACGAATGTAATACCGGCTCTCCGCGAGGCGAGATTCAGAGTTGCCTGCGACGTGACGAATCCACTGTGCGGTGAACTTGGCTGCAGTCGTATTTACGCACCCCAGAAGGGGGCGACTCCGGAAATGGTAGAACAGATGGACATATGGCTGGGTAATTTCGCAAAGCTTACAAAGGCGAAGTATCCCTCCGCAGACCCCGATTTTCCGGGAAGCGGTGCGGCAGGAGGTATGGGATTTGCTCTTCGCGAATTTCTCGGCGGCGAGCTTATTTCGGGTATCAATCTCGTCCTTGAGGTCACAAATCTAAAAGATTACATCGCCGACAGCGATATTGTCCTCACCGGTGAGGGGCGTCTTGACGCACAGAGCGCTATGGGTAAAGCCCCCGTTGGTGTGGCATCCCTCGCAGAAGCCTGCGGCAAGCCCTGCATTGCCTTTGCCGGCAGTGTGACCCGCGATGCGGTGGCTTGTAACGAGAAAGGAATCACGGCGTTTTTCCCTATACGGCGCACTATCACCACTTTAGAGGAAGCCATGGACAAAGAAAATGCCCGCCGTGACCTTGCGGACACAGCGGAGCAGGTATTCAGACTTATAAAAAGTCAGACTTATTAAGTTCTGCGGTCAAATTTAGTTTTGCATACGGGGCAGGTAATGGTTATCTCCCCTCTGCCCTTCGGTACGCGCAGTGCGTTTTTGCAGTTCGGGCAAGCGAAATAGCGGTGGGTACGCACATCGCGGATCTTACTGAAATTCAGCTTGAAGAATTTTTTGATTCTGCCAAAAAATCCGAGGAACTTTTGATTTTCTCCGTACCGTGCCGATATATTTCTCGACAGCATACGGAAGATTTCGTATGCGAGAAGTACATAGGACAGCGCCCACAGCGTGTATGACAGCACATCGGACACTCCCCCGATAAGCGAGGAAACAAGAGATAAAACGAGGGCTATTATAACAATAAAATAACCGAATTTGTCGATTCCGTATCTTCCGTAAAAGAAGCGCGCAATTTTTTCTTTCAAGATTCGAACCATGCCTTTCACAATTTGTGTATATTATACCACAAAAAGATGTAGGATTCTATTACAATTTTTCAATAAACGGTAAAGTTTTTTACACCGTATTGTTTCGCCCCTCGGATAGATCTCCGAGGGGCGGATTTTGTAGCTTATCGTGTGATGCTCCGAACGTCGGAATGCAATCCCGTAGGGGAGGGCTTGCTCCCCACTTTAGTATCCCTATATCTCGTACATACAAATATTATTTATCTTGCAGAAATATTTAAGCTCGTCGGAGTAATCGCCGTAAGCGACCATCCAGTGGTGACCGATACCGTTTTTCATTATATCTTTGTTGATATCGGCGACGGGACGGTCGAATTTGATCTTCACGGAGTTACCGGGAAATTCCATGCCGCACTTTACGGCTTCGCCCACCATGAAGGAAAGGCGGAGATCCTCGCCGTGACCGCAGATGTTGACGGCGGTGACAGTACCGGGCTTAACGCAGAATTTGGTGCAGACGCCTGTTTCCGCAAGGCGCACCGGAGCAAGCTCGATATCCCCCTCGGCGATGGAGAATCCGGATGAGCCGCAGTGTGCGAAAAGGATAGTGTTTGCCGCATCGTCGATATAGAGAAGGTCGGTGTTGTTTATGGGCTTGTCGCTGAGCTCGTACAGCATCTTCATGGTGAGGGCGTTGGTGACGTCGCCCTCGCAGGCGCCGACGATTCCCTCTTCCGAAAGAAGGGAATAACCGAGGCAGATCTTACCCATGTATTTAGTGTAGCAGGCGATAGAGAATGCGCCGAGATCGTACTCATCGGCGAGAGATCTCATTGCCGCGTAGTACTTGATGGATTCAAGCATACCTTCCTTGGAAGAAAGCATCTTGCAAGGGGCAAGAACAGATTTTTTCTCGGCGAGAAGTGCCTCCGCCTCGGCATCGGTCATGGCATCAACCTTGGCGAGCAGCTCGTCCTCATAGAGGTTGACAATACGCGCGCCAAGCTTCTTCTTGATCGCAAATTCGTCGTATGCGATCTCGGTCATGCCCTTGACTCTGCCGCCAACGTTGCCGACTCTCACCTTTGACATGGCATTTCTGAGGGCGTATGCGGCGGCGATAGTTTTCGTTTCCTTGGCACAGCTTATATCGTCAGCCTCGCCGTAGATGAATTCGCAGGTCTTGCCGATATCTCTGAACACCGCACCGATCTGATGGGCACAGCAGAGAGAGCCGGTGTCAAATGCCGGATATGCGCGGATAATGAGAGGCATATCCACATAGGAAAGAAGATCGAGAATGTGGTGATCCTCGCTCCAGGTGGCAACGCAGATCATAAGTACATCCGCATCGGACCCTTTAAGAACCTCTGCCGCCCGGCGGACAGTATCAAGATCGTGCATGACAACGCCCACGTTTTCGCAGGATATCCCCCGGGCATTAAGAGTGTCGGCGGTCTTGTTGAGCAGATTTTCTGCCTGATCATAGCCTACCTCAAAGGGATGGGCAAGGGCTACGGTTGCAATTTTTATTTTCATTTTGTTCTCCTAACTGTGTAGTTTCCAGATTTCCGAGTGCTCGGCGACCGCTCCCGACTCCACGGAATAGAGCGGTGAGAGAGTTTCAAGCTCCACCATGTGGTCGCACATATAGGTTTCGTAGGAAACCTCACCGTCGGTGTATTCGCCGTCGGGGGCGATCTTGTATTCTTTCTCGAAGATGACGCCGCGATTTTCGTAGCGGATGGCGCCGGAAGGATGTCCCACGCCGACCTTGTATAACCTGCCCGTGGGCTTGTGGGAGAGGATTATCGCCTCTTTTGTGTAGGTCGCCCTTTCGTCGCCAAGGTTGGTATAGAACCAGGTGGTGATTTTGAAGTCGGATCGTAGCCATGTCGTT
>JAZRPJ010000101.1:0-27739 GCA_045649205.1 Candidatus Flemingiibacterium sp. | reverse complement strand
CACGTGCGCGCTTGACGGCATCTCCCAGCGCATATGAGCAGTTATTCATTGTAATTCACCTCATATATATTTTACAATACATGAAGATAAATGTAAATTTACGGCAATACACATATTTAGTGTACTGCACTTCATAAAACTGTTTGAGGGGTGGTTTCCTATCCATAAAAAATTAACGTTATCACACATGAATTTTCTTGCTATTCAGTAAGAACGAATGGCAATTTAACTGTATTACAATACACATATCATATCAAAACGCTTGATCGGATATTCCGATCAGGCGTTTTTTTGTTTCCGACAAAGCCTAAGCATATTGGAGAAAAAAGATATACAACGGTATTTCAAGAAAATATTGCTCGCTATCCGTGATTTGAATTTTGATTAAACTCAAAAATCAAAATTCAAAAACACGAGGTACAAAAGAAATGAGCAAGACCTTTTATTTCGAAGATCCAAGCGGCGCCATTTTATCTGAAAACGGACAGCGAAGATTCAAGAAGACAGATGGCAAAGATGGCTATTCGTTTTTACATATCATGATTGTTCAAGTGATATCTTTTTTGGTCTGACGTGCCAAACAAAACTCCGCGTTCGCAAGAATGCGGAGTTTTGTTTGTATTATTCATTTTTCATTATTCATCATTCATTATTCATTTGTCTCACACGCGGATTTTTAATGAAGAATGAATAATGAAGTCGCTACGCTGATGAATAATGAACAATGTAGTTGAAATCACTACAAATATATGCTATAGTATTTTTACATCAGAGGTGCAATATGAAAGAAAATATTTTGATTGATAAATCGATTGCTTTTGCCTCGCGTATTATTAAGCTTCATCAATATCTCATCAAAACGAAAAAAGAAACAATTATCTCAAAGCAGATCGTTCGTAGCGGCACCTCGATTGGTGCAAATATAAACGAAGCTAATTATGGTCAGAGTAAAGCGGATTTTATTTCTAAAATGCACATTGCATTAAAAGAAACCGCTGAAACAGAATATTGGCTAAAATTGCTTACGATGTCCGAGTACATAACTGAAGATATGGGATCATCGTTATTGAGCGATTGCTTGGAAATTAAAAGAGTGTTGATTGCCTCTATCAACACGGCTAAAGAAAATAAGTAAAATGAGAATTACGGAGATTTCGAGAGATTTCTCCGCTTTTTTGACTTGGAATTTTTTCGAAATTTTGTAGATGCATTTCGGGCATTTTCGGTCTGTAGACAGATTCGAACCAGCGAAACGGTTGAAATGTTTACAAAGTTGTGGTATAATGAAAAAGAAAGGCGGTGAGGCAATGTTTGGAGCAATATACGGAGATGTAATCGGTTCGTATTACGAGGTTCATTGCACAAAGGATTACAATTTTGAATTTAACAAAGACAGCTTTTTTACAGATGATAGCGTTTTGATTGCGGCAGTCTGCAAGGCAATTCTCAATAATCCATCCGAAATATCCAAATGGACTCTTCGCGCGCGAGCAAAAGAATACGCCTCACAATACCGTCAATATTATTCGTATCACCCACACGCAGGATTTGGTAATATGTTTGCCGCTTGGGCGAAAGATCCGTATGCAAGAAACGGACACAGTTATGCAAACGGTGCCTCCATGCGCGTTATCCCGATCGGATATGCGTATGATTCGTTAGAGCAAACTCTCTTGCAAGCAAAAGCAAGTTGTCTTTCTACCCACAATCACCGCGAGGCAATTGTTGGAGCACAAGCAGTTGCCGCATCAATCTTTATGGCACGGAACGGTGCGGATAAAGAGCAAATTAAAGCGTATTTGGAAAAAGCGTTTAAATACAAACTGTCAACGCCACTTTACACCATCAAAGAAACGCACGTGTTTGATAGCCGTACATCGTATAGTGTTCCGCCTGCAATTATTGCATTTTTGGAATCGACGGATTATGAAAGCGCAATCAGAAATGCAATCTCTCTTGGAGGTGATGCAGATACACAGGCGTGCATAGCCGGCGGTATTGCAGAAGCTTATTATAAAGAGATTCCCGAGCATATTAAGCGTTTTTGTGATAGTAGAATAGATGTATCAATAAAATCCGTTGTGAAAGAATTTAATCAAAAATATCTGATTACATAGGACTCGTTACAAGCATGGCGTTAAAAGTCCGGTAGAACGCGGGGTCTTTTAACGCCCATCATCGCCAAGGGGTTACTATACCCCCTGCAAAATCTGCGTGCATCTAAATCAGCCAAACACGGTTTTGCATCTAAATCGGACACACGTCACAATTAGTGCGACCAAAAAAGATATCGCACCGAAAACCCGAGATTTTCTCGGGTTTTCTTCGTTTTTCGCCTGTTTTTAGCACTTCGCTCGCGAAGTGCTGCTTTTCTCAAAATTCGCAAAACAGTAAAAATAGAAAGATATCATTTGAGAAAAACAAGTGATTGGAGGAATTTGAACCACCGACCATACTTTTTTGACGCATTTTTTAGCTGTTTCGGAATAAAAAACAGGCTGAAAACAGCAGTTATGATTGTTAAATATTTGTGTCTTAAAATAGTAATGTAACGAATCCCCAAAAGGACCAATTTTACAGTCATATCTGTAAGATTGGTCCTTTTCCATTATAGAAACAAAGCCATTATATGTTTTTCTTAATGCCTACAGTTTTTGTTTTAAATAAACATTAATATATGTAGCTATTTTTTCATTATCTAAGCACTGTATCCGTTCTCTTGCACCATTATGGTTTGTAATATACTCGGGCTTATTTTCTTTAAGATAACCATATATTTGTGAATATGGATCGTATCCACGTTCCCTAAGTGCAGATACAATAAGCTCCATTACTTCAATAAAAACCCTATCTTCCAAAATGATACTATTGGATAACCGTCTATTATGGTCTGCATAGCGAGGGATTGCGACTATGTTACTAAGCGAAAGGGCTATTTGGTTTTATAGAACGTATCTCTGATTGATTTTAGAATAAATGTTTTATCTCCGCATAACAACATTTGTGCTGTTTCATTGTTCGGATTTAATTCACACAATTTTGTTCTGAAATTATACGAAGGCATATCGAACGTACCATTCGACCAACAACATATAAGCCTTATAACTGTATCGTTCTTTCCGATTACATTAAAAAGCGTTTGTTCTTGTACATCTGCATCCAAGGACCAATCAACAATTGCTTCATGAATTTTATTATCGGCTGTTTGAACAATAAATACTTGTTTCTTTTCATCCCTCGTAATCTGTTTGATTAATTCCCAACTTCGGTTTACTAGCATATCATAATCTTTGGGGATTTGCTCTACACTGTCATGTCCATTTGTAGAATAGAAAGTTGTCACCTTGCTCCCTCCTTTGTGCGTTTTTGCCAAAATAGAAGCTATAGCTTACATCATCACCAGTTACCATAGTAGTATCTTATCGTATTACCATTCGTTGTTTCAGATATAATGCTGTCCCCGTCAGCCGCATAGCTGTACAGCTTTACTTCGGTGGGGGTGACTATCCGTTCCTATACTAATTATACACTACATTAGAACAGTTGTCAATGGCTTTGGGGAGCTTGGGAAGCTTGTCGATACCGGTCTCATGCAGCAAAAAACGCGCAATTTAAAGTCCGAGTTTTATCGGATTTTTTGTTTTCTCTTTCCCCTGGCGATTTTTGATACTTCTCTCCATATGGGACAGATCGTAAAAGCCGCAAAAATGGGCTATTTCTGTTTTGGACATTTCAGATGCTTCCGTCAATTCGATTGCTTTTTTGACTCGATATTCTTTAAGATACTCAATCGGCGAGCATCCGCAAACCGCCTGAAAGCTTCGTAAAAATGTGGATCTTGAAAGAAAAACGCGCCTCGCTAACTCCAAGATAGTGACCTTTTCTGAAAAATGGCAGTTCAAATATTCAAGTGTATCTAATATTTGATGCCTGTATTTTGTATTTAATGTCGTTCCCTCATTGTCGGTTTGCTTGTGAAGAAGATAGGAAAGATAATATATAACCTTCCATGCCGTATGCTCTTGAAGTGGCAGAAAGCTTGCTTCATCGAATACGCCTTTTTCCTCGATAAATTTCAGATCATTCTGTATTTCTAAAATTTGCGTAGGAGTCAGATGCAAAAACATTGCATCCGAGCAGTTTTGCCGCAAAAATGGCTCAATCTCCATAAGCTTCAAAAATCCTGGAATGCTCACCGATTCAGATGCATTTTTTCTGATAAAATCCTTTCTTAAAAGTATGTGATAAACCTCTAAATGTTCTGTATTAAAGTAAGCGTGGACGGTCATTGGCGGAATTACAAAAACATCGCCCCTTTTCGCCTGAAAGCGCTCTCCCTCTATTTCATGTACTCCTGTTCCATCGAGAATAATATTCATTTCATAAAAATCGTGATTATGGGGCTCGATGGCATATTCTGTGTATGTAAATGCGCGTACAAATCGATTTTCATTTCTAAAATTGTCTTTTTCATCACAGTGAAATTTAATATCCATATTATGCAGCCTCGATTTTTGAAATTATTTTACATTGATTTGCCGTTTTTATACTATAATTATACCATGCGATATGATATAATGCAAGTATAAAATTATAATCAAGGAGAAAATTATGATCAGATTAGAAAAATTACGTCAGATCGCACTTAACCATAAACATTGCAACGATGAGTTTTATTACCTGTTTCATAAAAGATATACCGACGGCGAAAACGATTCCGAGTATGCAAGATATGCCGATGCATTCTATTATGCCTTTTCCGAGCTAACACCAAGCATATCGGACGGCGAATTGATCGTTGGCGAAATAACAAACGAGCTTGCAGGCTCATCAAAAGAAGAGTGGGAAAAAGCAGGCAGAGAGCTCGCAATGGAAAGATTCAGGCTGTCAGGCAGCGGTCAGGATTCTCATATGGCAGTCGATTATGAACTGCTTTTGTCCTGCGGAGTGGACGGAATCATCGAAAAAATAGATCAATACATGATGAAATGCACCGCCGAGCAGGCAGAATTTTATTCTGCCGCAAAGACCTGTCTTTCAGCGATCCTGCGTCATTCGGAAAACTATGCACTGCTTGCAGAAAGCCTCGCGGCGAAAGAGGAGAATGAAATACGAAAGAAAGAACTCCTTTATATTTCAAATCTGTGCCGGAAGGTTCCCGCAAGTCCTGCGGCAAGCTTTTACGAGGCGGTACAGTCGGTTCATTTTGTAACCTACTGTCTATCTTTAAATCCGCTTCGTTTTTGCCATCAGCAATTTCAGCTTGGTCATCCGGACAGATATCTTTTCCCCTACTACAAAAATGATATTGAAAATGGAACGATTACCAAAGAAAGAGCGCAGCTTCTTCTTGACTGTCTTGGTATTCAGATAAATATGCGTGTTCCGAGCGGTCTTTCAAGCGGATATATGGTTGGCGGCAGAAGAGAAAATGGCGAGCTTGTGGCAAATGAACTTACCGAGATGCTGATGCAGGTGATAGACGATATTAAATTAGTGTACCCGTCAGTCGGGCTGTGTTATACCGAAGAAATGCCGGACAGATTTTTAAAAAAAGCCTGCGAGATATTGTCCCATGGCAGATCCCATCCCGCCATATTCAACGACGATATCATTACAAAAGGTTTGCAGTGCTACGGAATGCCGGAACCTGAATCACACAACTACATTCACAGCACCTGTGTGGAAATCACACCTGTAGGCTCCTCCAACGCCTGGGTTGCAAGCCCTTACACAAATATGGCGCAGCTTTTACTCGATACAATAACGAAAGAGTACGACAGCTTTGAAGAGCATATTTCAAATTTGTTCGAAAGGCTCGATGAAAGTATCAAAGAAAACTTTTTGGAACAAATTGAGCGTAGAAAATACCGTGCCAAGAACTCAATAAATCCTCTGCTCTCCTGCTTTGTAAACGACTGTCTTGCAAGGGGCACCGATATAGAGAAGGGCGGTGCAAGATATAATTGGATCATGCCAAGCTTTGTTGGAATAGCAAATCTTGTGGATTCGGTTTATGTGCTGAAAAAGATCGTCTATGAAAACAGAGAATACACTGTTTCTGAATTGAAAGAGATACTGGATAACAACTTTGTCGGAAATGAATCCTTGCGGCTGCGGCTACTTAACGATCTGCCCAAATACGGAAATGATATAGATGAGATCGACGGGTATTTCGGTATGTTCACAAGCCATATAATATCCGAATGCAAAAAATACACCGGTGTTTTCTCAGCGGGCAAACTTATACCAAGCGCATTTTGCTGGGTCATGCACGAACGGCATGGTCGCATAACAGGTGCAACTCCCGATGGCAGACTTGCAGGATTCCCCTTGGGCGACGGTTCTGGTCCCTGTCAAGGAAGAGAAATGAACGGTCCAACCGCATCCATACTGTCTTCCACGAAATGGGAGCATCATGAGATGATTGGCGGTGTTGCAGTCAATATGAAATTTTCAAAAAGTGCTCTCGGCAATAATTCACTTAACATAATGCAGGGCTTGATCAAGGCATACATGCTGCGCGGAGGCTTCGAAATTCAAATCAACGTAACGGATAAGAAGCTATTGGAAAAAGCAAGACAAAATCCCGAAGAATACCGCGATCTTGTGGTACGTATCGGAGGATACAGCGACTACTTTACAAAGCTTTCTCCAAAAATGCAGCAAGAAATAATTTTGCGCACGGAGCATATTATATGATTTCAGGAAAAATACTGAATATTCAACGCTTTTGCACCGACGACGGTCCCGGGATAAGAACAACTGTCTTCCTAAAAGGCTGTCCCCTAAAATGTATATGGTGTCACAACCCGGAATCGCAGTCAAAGGTTTCTGAAATTCTTTATGATGCGAAAAAATGTATCGGTTGTGGGATGTGCCGCACCGTATGCCCACAAAATTGTCATTCGTTAAATACGAAGCATTTATTTGAGCGCAGTATGTGCATCGGCTGCGGCGCGTGTGCCGAAATCTGCCCTGCGAAAGCATTGGAGCTATACGGTAAGATGATATCTGTGGACGACGTCTTCAATGTAGTAAAAAGAGATGAGTTTTTTTACAGAGCCTCAGGAGGTGGAATTACAGTTTCGGGTGGAGAACCGCTCTTCCAACCGGAATTCACTTCCGAGATACTGAAAAAATGCCAGGAAAACGAAATACATACCGCAATAGAGACAGGCGGATTTTCAAGCGAAACGGATTTGCGTTCGGTTATAAAGTATTGCGATCTCGTGCTGTTTGACATAAAGGAAACCGATCCTGAACTTCACAAACGATATACGGGCGTTCCACTGGAACCGATTTTGAAAAATTTAAGTATCATCAACGAAAAAGGAATACCGTTTATTATTCGCGCACCTATCATTCCAACCCTGAACGACAGAGAGTCGCATTTCAGATTTTTAAGGTCTGTTCGCAACTCTATGGAATCTTGTCAGGGTATTCAAATTATGCCATATCACAAAATCGGGTCATACAAATATGGGTTACTTGACAGGGACTACGTTTGTAATGATATACCTGAACCAACAAAAGAAAAGGCAGAAGCTTGGAGGAAAATGACATAATCAAACACTTGCAATACCTCAAAAGCGGTATTGCAAGAAGGGATATCCTAATATACTGGTGCAACTTTTATAATTGTTTTTTAGTAGATGTTTATAGGCAGACTGAAGCCGCAAATCTTTCGATTTGCGGCTTAATTTAACTCTATTGATGCTTTTATACCGGTCAGCCAATAGTGACATTTTTTCGGGTTTCGGAAGCCTCAAGTATTGCGTCAAGTATCTTCTGACACTCTATACCGTCAGCGATCGTGGGAAGATGAACACACTCCTTGCCGTTTACCATATCGATAAACATCTGCTCCTGCCCGATTTTGAATTTATCCGGCACCTGAACCGTGTGCAGACCGTTTCCGTCCCTGTCAATCTCACCTATGCAGACATTGAGGATTTCCGGATTGTTAAGATCAAAGGATATGACCCCCTCTGTTCCGAAAATATCGAATTTTATTGTATTGGCGTGTCCGAGGGCGCATCTCGTTATAGCGAAGGACACAGGAACAGTATCGCCGCTCCTTCGGTCCTCCACTTCCGCAATGAAATTACAGTAGTCATCGGTGGTGACATCGCCAAGCTCGTCGCTGTCAAGCTTTAGGCGCTGCTTTACAACAATACCTGCCATTGCACTTACACTCTTGAAGTCACCGATAAGCAGCCGTACAGTATCGATAAGATGCACTGCAAGGTCACCGATTACGCCCGTGCCCGCATATTCCTTGACGAATCGCCATTCAAGACGTCTGCCCTCCCAAAAGGCGCTCGACTTTAAATATTCGGCATTAATGCCGATAACTTTGCCTATCATCCCTTTATCAAGTATGTATTTCGCATAGCGTACCGCAGAATAAAAGCGGTATGAGAAGCACATCATGTTGGGGAGATTCTTCTCCTTTAACAGCCTTGCAAGATTGACCGTATCTTCTGTCCGAAGTGCAAGTGGCTTTTCCACATTGAGCGGTTTACCCTTGGATACCGCGTATTCCGCCATCGGTATATGCAGATAGTTGGGCGTACAGATCTCAACAACGTCAACCTCGGGACAATCGATAAGCTCTCTAAAGTCCTTGAAGCAATGTGCTTCATCAACGCCCAGGCGCTCCGCGGCGGTCTTCAGCGCAGCATCGCTGATATCGCATATAGCCGTGATCTTACATTCCTTGATCTCAAGCAACTGACGTGTGTGCTTGCGGCTGACTGCCCCAAGCCCGATTATACCAACTCTTACCATGATGATCCTCCTCGCTTTTTAGTAAGATATGTAATAATTTTTACCGTATATTCCCACAGAAACGCCCTTGGCAATGAGAGCCTCATTGTCTTCGTGGCAAATAAGCCACTTGTTCTTTTTGAAAAGCATTTTTTCAGATGTGGGCGTTTCAAGAACGCCATTTGTACCCTCGGGCAGCACAACAACGCATGAAAATCCCTCATCGCTTACCTGACAGGGGCAAAAGTGGAGTGTAGTTCCGAATATTTCCACCGTATCCCCCTTTTCAAGATAAAATGCCTTAAGATTTTCGGATGAAATCCTTCCGTCCGCCATTTCCGTGCGAAGGCCTAAAATAAGCACAAGAGGAGTTGCCGCCACGTTAATTTCGGAGCTGTTGTGGTATTCAAGGGCGTTCATATCGGAGTTGTATCCGTGGCAGAGTCCTACCTGCGCCGCACATCCGCCAAACAGCTTTTCTTTAAGTATATGGGAGCTTTCAAGATACTCAAGCTCATCAACCGACAGTGAATAACTGCTGCCGCTTACCGGTCTTTCGATTTTTTCGCAGGCAGCAATGATCTCATCTGCATTAAAATCGAGCACGCAGCCGTATTTATTGAATTCTTCATCTTTTATACTGTAAATTTCTATATCAGTATTCAATTTTTTCAGTTTATCTAACATCGCTCCGGCCTCTCTGCTATTCTTCAATGGGGTCATACTCGATCTCGGGAATAAACTTGCAGAATTCACGAAGCACGTCTGTGTAATCTCCGTAAATTTCGCTCATGTGATGGATATATGGTCCATCGATCATTTTCTTTTCAACCTTTACCCAGTCCTTGAACTCTGCCCACATATAGGTTCCAAATGTGGCAGGTCCCGTCGTTGTTTTGAACTTGCCACCGAGGAGCGTGTAGTGACCTGCGTCGCCCTGGAAGCGTGAGATGGTATATTCACCGTCCTTCGCACGGAAGGAGGGCTTACCGCCGAACAGCTTCGGCTTTTCGCCATCTGCTTTTGCCGAATATGGGAAGGGACCGCAGTGCCATAAAAGCTCCGCGTTGTCATTTCCGGGATGGCGAACCGTAAATTCTCCGAAGATCGGCACTCCTTTGCCTCGTGATGCACACCGTAGAAGTGCATTTGTTATTGCGCCGTGGATATCCGATTCGCAGGTTACGATATATCCCATGTCGTACAGTATGCTCATAGCAAGGCAGGGATTCACGCCAACCGCAAGCGGCATTGCCGACCAACATTCGCTTGCCATAATGTCCGCGTCCATTTCTTCAAAGATCTGCTTATAAACATAAACAAGAGCAAGCATTTTTATGATCTGCTCATCATCGTGACCGTTTACGTCATATTTTTCCTTAAGTGCCTTCAGGTCTTCACAAAGCAGATCCCGTTTTTCTGCCAATACCTTGCCGAACTTACTCGCAACCGTCGCCATGTTCACGTTGTTCAAGTTAATACCGAACTTTTCCGTAAGCTCAAGCTCGTTGTACATTACGCTCTTAAAGGGTGTAAGCCTGGTTCCCGCGAGCACTATGTTGAGGCCCTTGAAATTCTTGACCATAGTTGCAACGGACAAGAATTTATTAAAGCCTTCGCTGAAAGCTTTATCCTCAACAAGGCAGTTTTCGATATATGAGAAGGGTACATGATACCGCTTTAGCTGCTTACTTATGGCAAACAGTCCGCACTGGGTGTCGGTATAACGCTGACCGTCAGCCTCAATTATCATATCGCGCGGTCCCCAAAGAAGTACCGGGACGCCGACCTCTTTTGCAACTCTGCCGCAAGCTTCCTCGTTACCGAAATTGCAGTTGATTATAAATAGTGCATCGATATTTTCCGATCTGAAATATTCACTCACCTTGCCGCAGTCCATGTTATCGTAAAGGACGCCAAGCTCATTCAGCCATTCAATACCACAAAATTCAGTGCTTTCATCGGCGAAATTCTTTTCCAAAAATCCGATTATTTTGTTTTTGTTCTCTACACCCTTCGCCGGCTCGAATATTCCCTTTCTTGTTTTAAAATCTCCAAGATTTCTTACGATCGGCAAAAGTCCTATTTTCAATTTGTAGTTAAGCATCGTTTTTCCTCCGAAAAATAAGCATGATCATATGTTCCGGTTTGTGTTCCCTGATACTATAATAACATGAATGAACTGGGATATCAATGTATTAAATATGCAGATAATTGTACTTTTTCACACAAAGTTCTTGACAAACCGAAATAAAAAGTATATCATATTCTCATAGGAGTGGTAGTATTGAAAATATCAATTGAGAATTTATGCGCTGCAAATTTCGATATAACAAAAATTTCCGCATTGAACCAAAAATGGGCAAATAATGCAGGCTTTTTTATGAATCACCCCCGTCCCACGGATGCTCTGCTGTATTTTTGCGGCTGCGATGCTATACTTTCGTACAAGGACCGTGATGAGGATATTCACATAAGTGAAGGAAGCGTCTGCTTTATCCCCCACGGCGAGATGTATACATGGACATTTTTCAACGAACATAACGGCAACAATATTTCTTGTATGCTTTTTGAATTTCTCCTGAATTCGGAGGAGGGAGAAACAATTGAGCTGTCCGACAGTATTGTGGTTATCGACAGCAGCAGAATCAGACTTTGCAGGCATTTGTTTACGGACTTGATAAATGAAGCATCGCGCCCGCAGATATCTATTCCCAAAACTAAATCCGTCGCATTTTCACTGATTTCCGCATTTTCGGAGGCACTGCGGGAGGATGCGGTTTCCAGACGGAATTTCGGATGTATCCACGAGGGAATAAGATATCTTGAAGAGGATCCGCTGCAGGAAAAATCCGTTTATGAGATCGCGAAATTGTGCAATGTCAGTGTAAACTACTTTGAACGTCTGTTTAAGGAATACTCGGGTATGACTCCTACAAAATACCGGCTTGTGAGAAAAGCCGACCGCGCGAAGGTCATGCTTGAAATGTCCGCCCTTGGGATCGAGCAGATCGCCGAGGAATTAAATTTCAGCGACTGCGGATATTTTTGCAGATGCTTCAAGAAGATCACCGGTATGACCCCCACAGAGTACAGAAAAAATGCATATCAGAATTTCGGCAGAGGCACATCGGGGCAATGATCACCGCAAACAATATAGCCAAACAAAGTAGTCTATAATTTCAGTGTCCGTCCCTTTATATGCTTATAGCTTTTACATAGGTGAGCTGCATCGTAATATCCGAGCCGCTCCGCTATCTCGCTTACCGTAAGCGGGGACGCCGCAAGCTCTTCAGCCATCATCAGACGGATGTTGTTTCTGTATTTTATGGGGGAGATCCCACCGGAATAATCCTTGAATTTCCTGAGAAACGACGATTCACTCATGTGACAAACATCCGCAAGCTCTGCGATTGAAGTATTCTTTTCCGGCGAATTCTCCAGTATTTCTATTGCCGCCTTGATCTCCTCAAAGTTTTTTTCTGCGCCCGTGCCCCTCTCGTAGGAGGAAAACATAGTATCGAGCAAGGTATACAGCTCTCCGCGCAGACGCAGGCAGCTGTATCCGGAATTCATAACCGAATAGAATATTTTTTTGAACTGCTTATAATGCACGCCGTCACGGTCACGCATTATAAGCTTTATTTTTTCATCAAAAAATATCTTTTCGCCGTCCGCACCGATAAGATTGAAGGATATCCCGATCCCTCCGGCAAGCTGCGGATCGTCCTCAACAAATGACCGATATTTCGCTCCGTGGGGTAAAAACAAAATATCGCCTTTCTCAAGCTTATACAAACGTGTTTTTCCAAAGTAATAGCTGCGCGTGTTATCAAGCTGATAAAAGATCAGATGCTTCGTTCTTCCTGTCAGCTCGTAATCATAGACGAACGAATTGACCTTGCTGTCCATTCTGTAGCACGTTATATCGTCAAGCACACATTCGCATGAACAGAGATCGCTGTATTTTATATACATAGCTCCCATCCTTTTTTACAATGAATTTTTTAAAATCCACCGATTTTGTTAGATTTATCAAAAATATATCTTGACGATATTTTACAATAAACAGACAGTTTTGTCAATTGATTTTTTCTGATATTGGAATATAATTTTTACAGTACCGTTATTAGGTGCATAATTTGTGATATGAGGTAATTATTATGAAAAAAGTAAGAGTAGGTGTAATTGGTCTTGGTGGAATCATGCGCGGAGTTCATCTCCCTGGCTACAGCGAGGTTGACGAGTGCGAGATAACCGCTATATGCGATATCAAGGAGGAGAAGCTGAAGGAACGAGGGGAAGAGCTTGGAATTCCCGAAAACAGACGCTTCACCGATTACCGCGATCTTATCGCCTGCGAGGATGTTGACGTTGTTGATATCGCTACATGGAACAGTGTTCACTGTGAGATCGCAAAGGCTGCGGCTCTTGCCGGCAAAAGCTTCAGTGTAGAAAAGCCGGTAGGTATGAACTACGGCGAGGTTCGTGAGTTAGATGCACTTGTAAAAAAGCAGGGCGTTGAATCCTTCGTATGCTTAAGCTGGAGATACCACCCTTATACCCGCTATATGCGCAGTCTTATGAATGACGGCATGATGGGAAAGATCTACCATATATATGTACGCTATATCAAGGACAGCGGTCTGTGGGAAGGAAGAAGACGCGAATGGCGCTTTGATGCTTCGCGCGGCGGCTCCGGTGTTCTCGGTGACCTCGGCTCACACATGATAGATATAGTACATTTCCTCGGTGAGGAATTCAGAGAGGTCTATGCCAATACCGGCATATTTATAAAAGAGCGTCCGAACGAGGATACCGATGAAACAGTTACGGTCGACACGGACGACTGGTGCAATATAACAGCAGTTTTGGAAAGCAATGCAAGCTGCACAATTCAGCTTTCACGCTGTGCAACAACGATTCCCACTATTGTGGAAATCGAGGTGTTCGCCGAAAACGGCAGACTTATCTTCACATACGGCGCAGATGAGCAGAAGCTTGAATTTACAGATGCAAAAACCAAAGAGAAGAAAGAGCTTACTCCCCCGGATGAATTCAAGGCACTGCAATCACGTTCATTCGTCAATCTTGTAAACGGAGTCGAGGACGAATATACTGCGAAGCTCTCACACGGTCTTGCTTGCCAGTCGGTTATCGATGCGGCACTCATATCCTCCATCGAAAACCGTCCCGTAACAATATCGGAAATAAAAACAGCATTTAAGGACGTGATTTAACAATGAAGATCGGAACACTTTTAAGAATAAACGATATTTCATGCGTCAGTGAAAACTTTGCAAATCTCTGTGACATGGGATTCAACTCCTGTCAGCTTGTGTACAAGCCTGCTGTTTACACAGAGGAAGACGCAAAGCTGATACGCAGCGCCGCCAACGAATACGGAGTTGACATCTCGGCACAGTTCTGCGGATATTACGACAACGACACCGTATGGGACAATTACTACGGATATATGAATGCCGGTCTTGGTGTTGATGCATACAGAAAAAGCCGCCTTGATTATCTTAAGTCTGCGGCGCGCTTTGCTCATGCGGCAGGAATAGAGGATATTGTGATCCACGCAGGATTCATACCCAACAACCCTTTTTCTCCCGAATACCCTCCACTGCTCTCTGCAGTAAGGACATTATGTGTATACTGTGCGGATATCGGCGTGAACGTCCTGCTTGAAACCGGCGGAGAAGCGGCGATCTCCCTTCTGCGGCTCATAACCGACGTTGATACCGGCAATCTGTTTGTCAACCTGGATCCTGCAAATATGCTTATGTACGGATATGCCAATCCCGTTGATGCCCTTTATACCGTGGGCAAATATGTACGCAACATCCACGGCAAGGATGGTATGCCGCCAACAGATCCGAAGAAGCTTGGTGCAGAAACACCAGTGGGCGAGGGAATGGTGGATTTTCCGGCAATGCTTTCCTCGCTTAAAAAGCTTGGATATGACAGATACATAACCATTGAGCGTGAAAATGTCAACGCCGAGGCGCATAGAAAAGATATTCTGAAGGCCAAAGCATATTTTGAGGACTTGCTCCGACAGCTTGATTACGAAATACAATAGGCAGCATCAAAGCCTGTCTGACATGAAAATGTCGCTACTCCTGCAAAAAAGTGCAGCAGTGGCATTTCCCAATTACGCGGTACGGTATCTTACGTCTATGAACGCTATGCTCATCCCGCAGTATGTAAAAATAATTTTCATAATTTTATTTCATTTTGCAACTTAAATTTTGTAAATTCAAAAATAATTTTCAAAAAACTATTGAAATTATTTTCATTATGTGCTATAATAAGCTTGCATGGCTTGAAACAAAGCGAAAATAATTTTCAAAAAGCTACGCAAGGAGGATACATAATAATGACCGATTTTTTGTTTGATGTAATTGCCACCGAGCTTGAGGATGCCGTGGGAAGAGAGAACTGCTCCACAAGAAGCATAGATAAAATAGCCCACAGCGTTGACTTTTTCTGGCTGTCACGAATGTGGGTGGACAGAGGTCTTCGTATGCCGGAGGGTGACTTTATTGTTGCCCCGAAGGATGCAAAGGAAACAGCGGCGGTGCTTAAGATCGCCAATTACTACAAGATTCCCGTAACAACATGGGGCGGCGGCGGCGGTTCGCAGGGCGGCGCAATACCGGTCTGCGGCGGTATTGTTCTCGATACAAAGCGAATGAACAAGATTTACGATATAAACGAGAGAGCCCTGTACATAGAATGCGGCACGGGTGCGATTTACAAGCATATTGAATGGGCAGCAAATGAGAGAGGCTATGCAACTATGCACTACCCTTCCTCACTGACCTGCTCTACAGTAGGCGGCTTCCTGGCTCACCGCGGAATCGGTGTATGCTCAACTAAATACGGCAAGATCGATGATATGGTACTGCAGATGGAGGTAGTCCTCCCTAACGGCGATATCATTGAAACCTCACCTGCCCCCAAGCACGCCGCAGGTCCCGACCTCAACCAGATCTTTATCGGTTCGGAGGGTACTCTCGGCGTTATGACAAAGGCGCAGATGAGAATATACGAGCAGCCCGAATCCCGTCAGTTCAGAGGATTCCTTTTCCACAATATGACCGATGCCTTCAACGCAGGCAGAGAGCTTCTCCAGAAGTTCAAACCATCCGTTATGCGTCTTTACGACGAGGCGGAAACCGCATCGCTTATTAAGAAGATCGTCGGAGTTGAGAAAAAGGGTGCCTTCATGAACGTTGCTATTGAGGGCATGGCTGAAATGGTCGAGCTTGAAAAGAAGATCCTGCTTGAAACCTTCGCGAAGTACGGTGCGGAGGTCCTTGGTTCCGAATACGGCGAAAAGTGGTGGAAGGAAAAGATAACCTTCTTCTATCCCGGACATATGATGGATATTCCTCAGTGCTTCGGCACAATGGATACCATCGCACCTTACGATAAGATCGAAAATATCTACTGGGAAATGAAGAAAGCCATTGAAACGAACTTTCCTCAGGCGAAGTTTATTGCTCACTTCTCTCATTGGTACGAATGGGGCTGCATGATCTATGACAGATTTATTGTTGACGGTAAGGATGTGCCGAAAGATCCTCATGAGGCATTCAGACTTCATCAGGAGATCTGGAACTGCGGCGTAAGAACTGCTCTTGCCAACGGAGGTGTTGTAAATGACCACCACGGCGTGGGCATCAAGCTTGGAAGACTTATGAAAGAGCAGTACGGTCCCGCAATGCAGGTGTTTGAAGGAATCAAAAAGCAGCTTGACCCGAACGGAATCATGAATCCGTTCAAGCTCGGTCTTTAATGGAGGTATAATCATGCAATTTATAAATAGATCGAAAGAGCATATAGATGCCTGCCGTTTCTGTTGGATGTGCCATCATGTATGTCCCATAGGAATTGCCACAGGACTTGAAAGGAATTCAGTAAGAGCAAGAGCGATGGGTCTTTCCATGGTTGCAAGAGATTCTATTGAGTATTCCGATGATGTTATAAGTAACGTTTACGAATGCTCACTTTGCGGCGGATGTATGACCGACTGCGTCACCGGCTGGGATCCCGTGACATTCACCAAGGAATCAAGACTCGGCGCGGCACTTGACGGAAAGCTCCCCGATTACATAGCAAAAATGGTACAGAATGTATTCGAAAAGGGAAACATATACGGTGAGGACGTAAATGATAAATTTACCGGTATGAAAGACAGCGATACCCTTCTTTTCCTCGGTGAAAACACCAGAGTAAAGGGCTGTGCAAAGTCAGCCATAGAGCTTATTTCAAAGGCCGGGGTCGATTTCACCGTTTTGCATGACGAGCCGAACAGCGGATATTCGCTCGACTTTATGCTCGGTGCCGCCGCAGAAACGAAACAGGTCATGGAAAAGTGTGCGGCTGTGCTTAACCGCTATAAGAAGGTCATTTGCTATGATCCTGCCGATGCGAAGGTCATGAAGCACGAATATAAGGAGTGGGGTATTACTCTTGACTGTGAGGTTATAACATTTACGGCGTTCATAGCAGAGTTACTCCGCGACGGCAAGCTTGTCCCAAAGAAGTCAACCGACTGTTTTACTCCACAGGACAGTCCACTGCTTGCACGGGATCTTGACGAAACAGAACCTCTTCGCGAGATACTTTCAGCCTGCGGCGAGGTGCGTGAAATGTTACTTAACAGAAAGTACACCATGCTCGCGGGAAATACTGTTATGAATGAATATATGACAGAGGTCATTAAAAAGGTTGCCGCAAACAGATGGACAAATGCGGCAAACGCAGGTGCTGACACCCTTGTCACCACGAGCACCGCAGAATACAATATGCTTCTCGCCGTAAAGCCGGAGGGAATTCAGCTTCTGAAGCTTGAGGAGGTTTTACTTAAATGCTTGTAACCTTAAAAGAAATAATTACTATGGCGGAAAAAGGCAATTATGCCGTTCCGGCGTTTAACGTATACAACACCGAAACGGTAATGGGAATCGCGAAAGCGGCAGAGGAAGCAAAGGCTCCCGTTATTATTCAGGTTTATCCCAGACTTCTCAATCAGGAGGTGGGCTACTATCTTTGCCCCACCATAATCGCGGCGGCTAAAAAGGCAAGCGTTCCCGTATGCTTCCATCTCGACCACGGTGCAACCGAACTTGAAGTAATGAAGGCTCTTCGTTGGGGTGCGACTGGAATCATGTACGACGGTTCTGTTCATTCGTTTGAAGAAAATATAGCCAACACACAGCACATAATCGAAATCTGCGACTCCATCGGCGTATCCGTAGAGGGTGAGCTCGGTCATGTGGGCAGCGTCAATGACGATACAATGGAGGAGTATACCGATCCTGCAGAGGCGGCTGAGTTTGTAAAGAGAACCGGCGTATGCTGTCTTGCGGTGCTTATCGGAAACGCTCACGGTCATTATAAGAAGACCCCAAAGCTTGATATTGCGCGAGTCAAAGCCATAAGAGAAGCAACCGGCGGAATACCGCTTGTACTCCACGGCGGTTCGGGGATCCCCGATGAGCAGGTAAGGGCTGCCATAAATGCCGGAGTTCGTAAAATGAATATCGGCACCGATGTGTGCTGTGCATTTGCCGAGGGCACAAAGGAAACCTTGGCAGACCCGAACAGAAGTCTTGCTATCGACCTCTTTATGAAGCATCCAATTGAAGTTGTAAAGAAGCTTGCGCTTGATAAGATAAACCTTGTCGGTGCTGCAGGAAAGGCGCTGTAATGGCAAATATAGTTGGAATCGGCGCAAATGTGTATGATACGCTTATCCTGGCAAAGACTTATCCTGCCGAGGACAGCAAAATGAAAGCCGAGAATGTAAAGGTATGCGGCGGAGGTCCATGTGCAACGGGACTGGTAGCGGCAAGCAAGCTTGGTGAAAGTACAGCATTTTTAGGTGCTGCGTCCGATGACGGTGCCAGCGCATTTCTCTGCTCTGATTTCGAAAAATACGGCGTGTCAACAGAGTATATGCCAAGAGTTCCCGGATACAGAGCTTTTTCCTCATACATACTCCTTTCCGCGGACACCGTTTCGAGGACCTGCGTATTCGACAGAGGCAATATCCCCACCCTTAGTTTATCTGACAAACAAGTGCAGGCAATAAAGGATGCAAAAATACTGATGGTGGACGGCAACAGTATTGATACCGCCGCTGACGCTGCCGTAATTGCAAAGGGAAGCGGAACAAAAGTGCTTTACGATGCCGGAGGACTTTATGACGGCATTGAGAAGCTTCTCACCCTGACGGATATCCTTATTCCGTCGGAGGAATTTGCCCTGAAGCATACGGGCAAAGACAATGTTGAGGATGCGGCGAAGATACTTTACGGCAAGTATTCTCCGGAGGTCGTTGTAATAACGCAGGGTAAAAAAGGCGGCGTACTGTATGACGGCAAGGAATTTCGTGAATATCCGGCATTTTCAGTGGACGCCGTTGATTCCAACGGTGCGGGAGATGTCTTTCACGGAGCTTTTGCCTACGCAGTCTGCCGTGGATTTGACTACTATACTGCATGCCTGTTTTCGAGCGCGGTATCAGCAATTAAGTGTACTAAAATCGGTGCGCGTGAGGGCGTGCCGGGATATGACGAAACAATAAAATTTTTAAAGGAGCGTGGAATCAGTGTATAAGAGAAGTTGGACCAAAAATTTTGGAAAATCCGAAATATTTAAATTAGAAAACAGCTATTGCCAGAAGGTTGAAATGGATATGCTGCGTCTTGCCGACGGAGATACAAAATCATACAGAGAGGAAAACAAGGAATATGCACTTGTAATTCTCGGCGGCAAATGCACAGTAAAGGGTGAGGGCTTCGCTTTTGAGAACGCAGGCAAGAGAAAGGACGTATTTGACGGTCCCGCGACTTGTATTTATGTGCCTGCAAATATGCCGTTCTCCATTACGGCTGTGGGTGAAGTGCAGATCGCGGTATCAAAATCTCCTTCATCCAAGGTATCGGCTCCTGCCATAGTAAATCCCGAGGATGTTGTTATAAAGAATCTCGGCAAGCCGGGATGGGAACGCGAGGCTCACTTCATACTTGATGAAAGAGTTGACAGCGAATTTCTTTACATCGGTGAAGCATATGTAAAGGGCGGTCAGTGGTCAAGCTATCCTCCCCACAAGCACGATGACGACAATATGCCAACCGAGGCTGAAACCGAGGAGATATACTATTTTGAATTTAAGGAACCCACAGGCTTCGGTATCCAAAAAGTATACACATTAGAGGGTGATGTTGACGAAACTTATACCGTAAAATCCGGTGACTTTGTTGAAATTCCGAGAGGCTATCATCCTTTCCATGCAGCTCCGGGATATGATGCGTATTATCTCTGGATCATGGCAGGCAAGGACAGAGGCTTCTTTATGACCACCGATCCAAATCACAAGTGGCTTAACGCTTGATCGAATATGGAATATTTACTCATAAAAAATGCCTGCGCAGTTACCTGCGACGGCATTCAAAAAAGAGATATATTGATAAAAGATGACCGCATAGAAAATGCCTGCTTCTCCGGTGAGCTTCCGACGGAGTGTAAAATATACGATGCCGAGGGCGCATATGTGTCCCCTGGATTTATCGACATACATCTTCACGGCGGCGGCGGACATGATTTAATGGAATGCAGCGAAGAAGCCTTCAAGGCGATTTCCGACGCCCATTTGAAAAGCGGCGCCACAACTATAATTCCGTCTACTGTTTCATCGGATCTTGAAAGTGTCTTCCTTCTGTTTGATGCATATAGGTGCTTCAGCCGCGACTGCCCGAATTTTTACGGTATTCACCTTGAAGGCCCCTATCTGTCGGTAAATCAAAAGGGAGCGCACAACGAAAAATTCCTTCATTCCCCGACGGATGAGGAGCTGTTACAGCTTCTTGAAGCCGGTTCGGGAATCATCAAAAGGATCACCGCCGCACCCGAGCTTGACAACATGGACAGATTTGCAAATCTAATGTCCGAGAACGGGATCCATCTGTCAATAGGTCACAGCGATGCGACCAGCGATATTGCACTTCGTGCACTTGATAACGGTTTTTCCCATATCACTCATATGTACTGTGTCACCCCCTCTGTGCGCAAGATCAATCAGACGGTTTGCGCCGGAATTGTGGAGGCGGCGTATCTTAATGACGATACCACTGTTGAGCTGATCACCGACGGAAAGCACGTGGCAAAGGACGCCTTCCGACTGGCGGTAAAGATCAAGGGAACAGATAAAGTCTGCATGGTAAGTGATGCCCTGAGTCCTGCGGGAACCGATGCCAAAGAAGCCTATCTCGGAGAGAAGATCCCCGAAAATCGCGTTATAATCGAAGACGGCGTAGCTATGCTTCCCGACAAAACACGTTTTGCAGGGAGTGTGGTCACCTCCGCTATGATGCTTGAAAAGGGTGTAAAGCACTACGGCTTTTCCATTGAGGATACTGTAAAGATGCTGAGCGCAACACCTGCGGCTATTATGGGCATGAAGGACAGAGGAAGGCTCGAAACCGGGCTTCTTGCAGACATTGCTGTTTTCGGAAAAGATCTGAAAATACGCA
Organism: Candidatus Flemingiibacterium sp.; assembly: GCA_045649205.1. Classification (GTDB taxonomy): domain Bacteria; phylum Bacillota; class Clostridia; order Oscillospirales; family CAG-272; genus Flemingiibacterium. The sequence goes on along the minus strand of JAZRPJ010000101.1, from coordinate 6,413 downwards.
AGGTTATCAAAAACGGCAAATTCGTATAAGGAGAATCAAAATGGAGCATAAAATTGAAAATATCCGCTTTAAGGTTGTCGGTACTGAGTGGGATGTCTACTTCGACATGGCACTCGTGATGCTTGATGAAATAATGAAGAACAATGCGGCAGAAAAAAAGACCGTCATGATCGTGCCGGTAGGTCCCACTGCTCAGTACCCTATACTTGCAAAGCTCGTAAATCAGCTTAAGGTGTCGCTTAAAGACGTTTATTTCTTCAATATGGACGAATATCTGACGGCGCCGGATAAGACTGTCAACTACTCCGATCCCATAAGCTTCCACTACCGCATGGAAAACGAGTTTTACTCGCTTGTTGACAAGGAGCTTGTAATGCCCGAGGATCACAGATTTTTCCCCGAACCGGGGAAGGAGGCGGAATATGACAGACGCATCGAAGAGCTGGGCGGCGTTGATCTTTGTCTTGGAGGCCTCGGCATAAACGGACATATTGCATTCAATGAGCCGCCGGAGGCAGATGATCCAATAACGGCTGAAGAATTTGCGGCACTCGGTACGAGAGTGCTCCCCATAACAAGGGAAACAAAGACGATCAACGCATACGGCTATCAGCGCGGCGATCTTCGCGGTATGCCCGAATGGTGCATAACCGTCGGCATGAAGCAGATACTCGCGGCAAAGAGGGTGTATATCGCTCTTAACAGACCCTGGCAGCACGGAATCGTCAAGCACGTTCTCTATGACAAAGTTCAGTCCCAGATTCCCGCAAGCCTGCTGCAGACTCACAAGGATGTTGTGTTCTGCACATACGGCGATGTAGCTGAGGGATTATTTTAAGCTATGAAATATTTACTTGGAATAGATTTTGGCGGAGGTGCCTCCAAGGCAACACTACTTTGTGAAAACGGAGAGGTTGCAGCGACCGCAGGGTGTGAATATGCCACATTTTATCCGCGTCCGGGATATGTCGAGCAGGATCCCGATGACTGGATACGTGCGACGGTCAGCAATATTCAATCGCTTTTTAAAGAAAGCGAAATTAACGCGTCGGATATTGCGGCAATCTCTCTTGATGCGGCAACACATACTGCGGTAATCATGGACGAGGATTTTCACGTTATTCGTCCTGCCATATACTGGACTGACACAAGAAGTATTGATGAAGTAAAATTCTTATCTGAAAATTACGGCGATATAATTGAAAAGCAAGCCCTTCACAAGGTCGGTACCATCTGGACTCTTCCCGAGCTTCTGTGGATTAAAAACAACGAACCGGCAAACTGGGCAAGGGTAAGAAAGGTCCTCTTTTCCAAGGATTATGTCAGACATTTTTTAACCGGTGACTATGTAACCGATTACATCGAAGCCGAAGGAAGCATGATGTTTGATGTGAATACCCTTTCCTGGAGTGAGAAGCTCTGCAGTGTTCTCGGTATTGATACGGATATGTTGCCGAAAATCGTGAAACCCACTGACATTGTGGGAACGGTTACCGCCGAGGCGGCAAAATTAACCGGACTATATGAGGGAACTCCCGTGCTTTGCGGCACAACAGACACTGTTATGGAGGTCTTTGCCGCAGGCGCAGTGGCAAGGGGACAGATGACCCTCAAGCTTGCAACTGCGGGGCGGATATGTGTTGTTACCAACAAACCCTATCCCCATGAGGCACTAATCAATTATTCCCATGTGGCAGACGGGCTCTTTTATCCCGGCACTGCTACAAAATCCTGTGCGGCATCCTACAGATGGTTCAGAGATAGCTTTGGAGGCAACTATTTTGAGCTGGATGAGCTTGCAAGTACCGTACCGATAGGTTCGGAAGGGCTTGTATTCCACCCTTATCTGAACGGTGAGCTTACGCCCTACAACAACCCCAAGCTGTGCGGAGATTTTACCGGAGTTCGCGCACACCACACAAAGGCACATTTCGCAAGAGCCGTGCTTGAGGGCGTTGCCATGAGTATGCTTGACTGCATGGAAACACTGAACAGCTTCAGTATCGTGCATGATGACAGTGCGGTGATAATTGGCGGAGGCGGAAAAAGCCCTTTATGGCGGCAGATGGTCGCCGATGCACTGGGTATAAAGCTTACGCAGATGGAGTATGTTGACTCCTCCTTCGGAAGCGCCATGCTTGCCGGTGTGGCTGTGGGTATATTCGAAAGTCTGCCGGAAGCTGTTAAGGCTTGCAATAAGAAAATCGCCCAAACACTACCCGACATGGAAGCAAACAAAAAATACAGACAGCTTTTCAAGAAATACAAAGCTATACAAAAGGCACTTATGCCAATATACAACGGCGGCGGGATATGAAATATCTTCTCGCTTTGACCTGCAAAAAAGCACGCATAAGCGTGCTTTTTTGATAATATCTGTCCTATTACACTGAAAGATAACCGTTCTTTTTAAAGCTCAGGCCAAAAAGGACGTGTGCGGGTACAGCCTTCGTACACGTCAAGTGTACGGCCTTCATCGTCTATAACGACCGTAAATATCGGCTCAACAAGCTCGATAGTATTACCGTTTTTCCTCATAATACCATTTCCGTTGTCGTTAGCAAGCTCCACCATGTAGTATCCGCAGGTTTCATCATACAGTGTCACGGCAACAGGATTGTCGTAACCGAGTTCTTTTGCGGCAAGCGCAATTGCTTCCTCACGCGAGTTTATCGGACTCTCTTTGGTATTTTTGAAACCGCTCCCCTGCACATTAGGGTTTGCACCATATTCATATTTTGGAATTGTTGTCCAATACAGATCATACCGAAATGTGGCATTTTCAAAATCACTGTCGGGAAATTCTTCCCCTCCGGTATATGTTGACTGACCGCGCCAATATGATCCTGCCATGCGTTTCAAAATATGATCATTCAGCTGCTCATTTGCCTCCATAAGATACCATTTACCGTTCTTATTAGCATATAGCTTTCCCGTATAAAAGTCATAGGCAACATACATTTTTTCAAGAGTTTCGTGGGATTGAAGAGTGGAATGGGTAAAGGATATTTTCACAATCTGCATATCCGTGGGCAAATCCGAGGTTTCATGAAGCTTCAGTGAGCGAAGAAGTTTGGCGAATTTATTGAGTTCCCAAGAGTTGTCAATCATCCATACAGTGTCGCTTAACTCACCTTCAGACCATTTTATCTCACCCATATCATTGACCTTGGCACATCCTACCTCGATTCCTATGTTATTACAGCCGAGCGGTATGCGGTAAGGATACAAAAAACACAATGCAGAAATCGCGATGATGACAATTATACATCCAAGTGTGATAAATACTTTTTTCATTATGTACTCCTTTCGTAGATACGGATATGCGGCACGTCTCTACGGTAATTATATCATATATGTCCAAAAATTGCAAGCTTTTATTATTACGCCGCCAAAAAATCCTCTATAGGCCCATCATAGCGATAAAAACCGGCACCGTATTCAACGATGCCGGCCTTCGTTTTATTCTGTTATAATCAGTCAACCTTGACAGTCCAGCCGAAGGTGTCTTCGATCTTACCCCACTGAATACCGGTAAGATTTTCGTAAAGTCTTGCCGCAATGTCGCCGATCTTGCCGTTGTTAACGGAGATGATGTCGCCGTATGCGTTAAGCTCGCCGATAGGGCTGATAACTGCCGCTGTACCGGTGCCGAAGGCTTCGTTAAGTCTTCCGGTCTTTGCCGCCGCAACAACCTCGTCAATAGAAAGACGGCGCTCGGATACCTTGTATCCCCAGCTGCGAAGAAGCTCAAGGCAGGACATACGGGTAACACCGGGAAGAATGGAGCCGGTTTCAAGGGTAGGTGTAACAACCTCGCCGTCGATTACGAAGAATACATTCATAGCGCCAACTTCGTCGATGTACTTGTGCTCGATACCGTCAAGCCAGAGTACCTGCGCATAACCGAGAGTTTCAGCCTTCTTCTGACCGATAAGGGATGCCGCATAGTTACCGCCGCACTTGGTGAAGCCGGTACCGCCCTTAACTGCACGGACATATTCGTTTTCAACATAAATTTTAACGGGGTTGATGCCTGCCGCATAGTAGGAGCCTACGGGAGAGAGGATGATGCAGAAGATGTAGTTCTTAGCAACGTGTACGCCGAGATGAGCATCAGTTGCGAAGATGAAGGGGCGGATGTAGAGAGATGTGCCGTCCTTTACGGGTACCCAATCCTTATCAACATTGATGAGCACCTTAAGTGCTTCAATGCAGTCGTCAACATCGATCTGGGGGATACACATACGGTCATTGGTGCGGTTCATACGCTCGAAGTTCTTGTCGGGACGGAAAAGCTGAATGTCACCGTTTGGTGTACGGTAAGCCTTAAGTCCTTCAAAGATCTCCTGGGCATAGTGGAAAACCATAGCCGCAGGGTCAAGAGAGAAATTCTGATAAGGTACTATGCGAGCATCGTACCAACCCTTTCCCTCGGTATAGTTCATCATGAACATATGGTCGGAAAAGTAGTTTCCGAAGCCGAGCTTATCCCAATCGGGCTTTTCTTTTGGTGTGGTAGTTCTTTCAATTCTGATATCAAACATTATTTTTCCTCCAAAAATAATTATAACACTAATAATATTATACAACATATATCCCAACATTTCAATAGAGTAAACCAAAAAAATTTGCTAAATTTTTGATTTTATTTTCTTGCTCTGATGTATAACTTTCCGTGAGAGGGTAAAAATAGCATTGCGATGCCATCTACATCCGAAAATATACAGAAGATTGGAGATAAAAATGCAAAAATTAAGAAAATATTCTATAGCATCTATCCTGCTCACCTTTATTCTCGCAGTGCCCATCTTTGCCAGTGGTAAGCTTTCCCCCGCCATTGACATCATCGCCACCGATCACACCATGGCGAAAAGCGGTCTTGTGGGTCAGGACATAGAATTTTCAAAGAAGGATTTCAAAGAATCCCTCGGTGTTTCATCGGTTGGGAAAATTACAATCACCTCTGTTCCCTCAAGCACCGAGGGAACACTTAAGCTTGGTTCCCAGCCGGTTTCCGTAGGTCAGGTGATCTCAGAACGAAATCTTGACGTATTAAAGTTCGTACCTCTCGGCGGCGATGAGATCACAGCGAGCTTCACCTTCCGCCGCGGCAAAAATACCGGCGGTGCGGAATACGAGTGTGCACTCTACACCCTGAAGGCTGTCAATCTATCCCCGGAGGTAAATCCGGATATGGAAGTATCGACAGATATTCCTGTTTATTCGGGCGTGACCTACCTTGGCACTATCCCGGCATCCGACCCGGAGGGGGACCCCATGACTTTTGAAATAATTTCCGGTACCGCCCACGGTGAAGTTCTGCTGACCGACCGCGAGAGAGGATACTTTGAATACACCTCGGCGGATGGCTACAAGGGTCGCGACAGCTTTACCGTCCGTGTGACCGACAAGTACGGCAATCGCTCGGAAAATACCAAAATCACTCTGTCGGTCAGCGCGGCAAAGGAAAATGAAGTATATGCAGACATGGGCGACCACTGGGCGACCTCGGCAGTCATCACCTGCGTAAGGGAGGGTATCATCGAGGCGGCTAACGCAGGCGAAAAGTTCTATCCCGATGAGTACCTCAGCCGAGGCGAGTTCCTCCACCTCGCCATGAATGCGGCAGGATGCAAGGGCTTCACCGGAATTTACACCGGCTTTGCCGACGATGCCGATATCCCTGCCAAGTATAAGGGCAGTGTTGCCCTTGCCGAAACCCTCGGCATCATCGACGGTGTTGAAACTGAAGCCGGACTTAAATTCTACCCCAACAACCAGATAACCCGTTGTGAGGCGGCAGTGATTCTGTCAAGAATTACAGGCATCACGGCTCAGGGTGAGGTTGCGGTATTTGCCGACAGTGCCGATATTCCCACATGGGCAGCAAGCGCCATGCAGGGACTTTACGGCAAGGGTATCATCCGCGGCGTCGGTGAAGGCAGAATAAATGCTTACGCCTCCCTGACAAGGGGTGCGGCAGCACAGATGATTGCCTCGGCGATTATGTATTAAATAGCATCTTAAAATAGCGGAGAGCACCGAACAAGCAAAAACTTGTTCGGTGCTCTTTTACATATAAGGTTACGCCTGAAAATCCAACCGTGATCGTTATTTTGTTCTTCGCCACAGCGATGGACTGAAAAGAACCAGTACCGGGAAGATCTCAAGTCGTCCCAGCAGCATATCGCCGCAGAGTATCAGCTTGCCGAAATCGGAAAATTCGCTGAAGTTGCCGGCGGCACCTACCATACCGAATCCCGGTCCTATATTATTGAAGCAGGCGACAACAGCAGATACTGTAGTTTCAAAGTCGAAATTATCAAAGGACAGTAAAATCGTTGATATAACAAGCACCACGCAGTAAGCGGCAAGGTAAATGTTCACGCTGTGCACCACATCAGAGGGGA
>JAZRPJ010000100.1:0-24918 GCA_045649205.1 Candidatus Flemingiibacterium sp. | reverse complement strand
CCGTCATGCATGAGGCGATTAAGGTATTCGTCGGGATAGTATTCAATATCGTCCAAAAGCTCGTCACCGTTCTTGGGTGGACGGTTGGTGGGGCTGAAGAAGCCTCTTGTTATTCTGTCCTCAAGCCAGGGCTTGCGTTCGGTTTTACCGACAGTCAAAAATGGACCCTCGTGAGCTTTGATCTCATCCTCTATATAAATGACCGCACGGCGAACACCTTCGGTGTCATTTGCGGTAACTATACAGTCCTTTTCGGTAACTTCAACGGTATACGCCTCAAAGCACGGTGTATCACCCTTGACAATTCTTACGGGGTATTTATCCCCCCCGATTTCGTAAACCTTGGAAAAGACCTTGGAATCGTCGAAAACGGTGGTGAGAAGGCCCTCTTTGTCGGGAAAATCAGATTTGATGTAAATTCCGTCGACATTGATTTCGCCGGAGCGCGACTTCATCCTTTTAAAGGTATCGGGCTTCTTTTCATGCACCGGGGCACGAAGTTTGTTAACGAACTCAAATGGTGGCTGATGGTCGAAGAAATAGTCGTTTTGGATGATTTTTTTCATGTTGAAGTTCCTTTCGGTATTCAAAAATCTCGTCGAATTTGAGGCCACAATCATTATAACATAAGGTCAAAGAGAAGTCAAGTGCATTTTAAAAAAATAAATTGGGAATATGTAAACTGAAGGCTGTCACATTATCTGTGACAGCCTTTTAGTATACTGATATTTCTCTTTAAAGCACTCGCATAGCTACAAACTTTTCGCTTACGGTGATGCCGATGTCAAGAAGACTTACCTCACCGGTAATAACTGCGTAGCAGTCTGCGCTGTCTTCGAGGACTTGTGCATCAAGCATACAGAGGCAATGATTCGGCTTCTTATCAAAGCGGATATACCAACGGGACTTTATCTTTGCGGAATCGAGAATTTCATCCTCGGAAAGACGTTCCCATACGTTTACGGTATTGGGATGGTCAAGATATGCAGCAATTTCGATAATATCGGAAACAACAGCGCTGGCTGTGGGAAGCTTACCCGCGCCTCTGCCGTAGAACATTACGTCGCCGATAGCATTACCGTTGACAAGAACGCCGTTATAAACGTCATTTATATTGGCAAGGGGGCAGGACTTTTTAACAAGCATGGGCGCAACACAGGCGGAGATCTTTCCGTCAGTGCGCACAGCTTTGCCGATAAGCTTGATGGATGCTCCGAACTTTTCCGCAAGCTCCACATCGCGGAGAGTAACGCCGCGAATACCCTCGGTAGCAACCTTTGACGGGGGAATCAGCTTGCCGAAAGCAATTGCCGACAGAATGGATATTTTGCGGCAGGTATCGATACCGTCCACGTCTGCAGAGGGATCGCGCTCGGCGTAGCCCTTCTCCTGCGCCTCCGCAAGGGCGGTAGCGAAATCCTTTCCCTCGGAAATCATTTGGGTAAGGATGTAGTTTGTTGTTCCGTTAAGAATGCCGTCAACCTCTGTGATATCATTGGCAGTGAGGCATGAGGAAATAGAGTGAATTACCGGGATTCCGCCGCCCACACTCGCCTCAAACAAATAGCGAACACCGTTTTCTGCGGCAGTTTTAAGCAGCTCCGGACCGAAGTTGGCAACTACCTCCTTATTTGAGGTAACCACGCTTTTACCTGCCTTAAGAGCGGCGGTAGAAAATTCAAAAGCGGGATGAGATCCGCCCATAAGCTCGGCACAGATCTTCACCTCTGGGTCTTCGAGAATTACATTTATGTCATGAACGATCTTATCTGCGAAGGGGCTGTCGGGAAAATCTCTCAGGTCGAGAATATACTTTATATTGATGTCATCGCCAACACGCTCGGAAATAAGCTTTGCATTTTGAGTAAGAACCTCGGCTGTGCCGCCTCCCACTACTCCGAAACCGAATATTGCTACATTAATCATTTCTGCTAAAATCCTTTACATTAATTATATTAGAATGTCCGATAAAACCGGAATACCCATCAGGTGAGATACCGCATTATAAATTTGGGAATCTCATAGAAATCGCTGAATGGCGGATATCTGAACTTATTGAGATCAAATAGGGATGATGCCTTCAAAATTGAAGATTCTGTACTGAAGGTATCAAATCCGGCCTTGCCGTGATATTTGCCCATACCGCTTTCTCCTATGCCGCCGAAAGGCAAATAGGGATTTGCAGACTGAACAAGGGTATCATTTATACATCCGCAGCCGAAATCCAGATTTTCGAAAACGGTATTTACATTGATCTTGTCCTTGGTAAAGAGATAGAGAGCCAGCGGCTTCGCGCCGGCACGGATCTGATTTACCGCTGTGCTTATATCGTCAAACTCAAACACGGGGAGAATCGGGCCAAAGATTTCTTCGCTTAAAAGTTTGCTGTCCTTGTCGATTTTTTCCATGAGGGTAAGGGAGATCCTGCCATTTCCGGCGTTTGTTTCGCCGCCCATGATAATATTTCCGTCAACAAGATAATTCTTCAGTCTGTCGAAATGCATACGGTTAACTATCTTCGGATAATAGCCGTTCTCGCAGGGACTTTCCGAGCAGAATTTATCATGATATTCCTTTATATATTCAATAAGCTCATCCTTAACGGAGCTGTCCACATACAAATAATCCGGAGCCGCACAGCTCTGACCGGCATTGATAATTTTGCCGGAAACGATTCTGCGAGCCGCAAGACGAAGATTTGCCGTCTTATCAACAATGCAGGGGCTCTTGCCGCCAAGCTGGAGTACAACGGGAGTAAGCTGAGCGGCAGCCGCCTTTGATACGATTCTCGCTACAGCAGGTCCGCCGGTGTAGAATATAAGTCCGAACGGCTCCTGCTTGATTGCCTTTATCGCTTCAAAGCTGTCCATATAAGCGGCGATATATTCACGGTCAAAGTACCTGTCGATAAGCTCCATCAAGAGCCCGCTGGTGTTTGGCGAATGTTCGGAAAGCTTAAGGATAGTACAGTTTCCTGCGGCTATGGACGAAATAAGCGGAAGCATTGCCAGCTGGAAAGGATAGTTCCAGGATGAAAATATCATAGTAAGTCCGAGAGGACGGCGAGTCTTACAGCTTGCCGCCGGTAAAAGATACCAGGGCGTAGCAGTCGGCTTCGGGCAGGTCCAAAGTCTTAAATACCGGAGAGCATGGTTAAGCTCCTGCTCAACAACGCCGATTTCGGTAATATATCCCTCTCCGTGAGATTTCCCAAGGTCCGCTCTGAGAGCTTCAAGAATCAGCTCCTCGTTGTCACGAATCATAATTTTAAGATTGATTAAAAGCTGGCGGCGGAAAGAAAGGTCACGGGTTTTGCCTGTGGCAAAAAATTCTCGCTGAGCTGTTATAATATCATAAAGTTCCGGAGCAATAGAGTTCATATTAGGATACTTGCCTTTTCTGCGAGCATCGGATTTATTCATAAGTTTTCCTCCTGAAATTTGAAAATGGAATTACTTTATGTTTTTCAATTAATTTTAAGGGTATACATAATTATTATATACCAAAACAAGCCAAAAAGCAAGACCTATAATGTATATTTTTTGAAATATCGGCTGATAAATTAAATTTTTCGGGCATTTTGTGTGTAAAAGCCGCCGCGAATTGCGTTTTTCTTCAATAAATAGGGGCTGCGCCCTAACAGCATTTATGCTGTCGGAGCGCAGAATTTATTAATCAGTACTTTTCAAACTGTCTTATAACTTCTTCGGCAACCTCGGCAATACCGCCGTCAGCCGGTATTCTTATGTCCGCCGTGCGCATATAGATGTCATAACGTTCATTATATCTTTTCAGGATATCCTCTCTGCTTGAGGAGAGAGGACGGTCCGACGTAGGCACAAGAAGCTCGGGAGAACGGTCCAGAAAAAATATTATACCGTTTCTGGTCAAAGCTCTTATATTCTCACCTTTCAGTACGGCACCGCCGCCCGTTGATATAACCATACCGTTCAGGTTGGATACCTCGTCTATTATTTCGCTTTCCATTTTTCTGAAAGCATCTTCACCCTGACTACTAAATATTTCCGTTATCGTACATCCGGCGCGCTCTTCTATAAGCTTATCGCAGTCAAGGAATTTATACCCAAGGCTGTCCGCTACGAATTTTCCCACACTGCTCTTGCCGCTTGCAGGCATTCCCGTAAAGACAATATTCTCTTTTGACTTGCGCATTTTTTTATATGTACGGTCGATTACGTCCCTTGAATACTCTGTGTCAAGAAATATTTCAGATGCGCGCACCGCCTGGGCAACCAGCATATAAAGTCCGCAGGATGCCGAAATCCCCCTATCCACCGCATTTTTATAAAGCTCTGTGTTAAGTGGATTGTAAACAGCATCCGCCACCCCTTCCACTTCGGTAAGCCGCGACAGATCAACCGGTGAAACATCCGGTGACGGAAACATTCCCACCGGGGTACAGTTTATTATAACCTTGGTATCTGCATGGTCAAGGTAAAGACTGTCATATGTGACCGAAGTTTCCGATTCTTTTCTGCTGACACGAATTATCTCACTTGCACCAAGGCTTTCCGCGAGAGCATAAGCAGTCTTCGCCGTTCCGCCCGTACCGAGAATAGCGGTCTTTTTGCCCCGGACATCAATCCCGGCTTTCTCAATAAGCGCCTTCATGCCAAAGAAATCCGTATTGTAGCCGATCAGTCGGCCGTCACGGTTTACAATAGTATTTACCGATCCTATTTTCTCGGCAACGGGGCTTATTTCATCAAGATAAGGAATAACCTTTTCTTTATACGGGATGGTTACATTTATTCCAAGGAAATCCTTGTTTTTTAAAAAGTTTTCCACATTATGAGGCTCAATCTCACATATTTCATACTCGTAATCGGCAAAATCCTCGTGTATTTCTTTTGAAAATGAGTGCTTAAGGTGTTCACCTATACATCCGTATTTCATCTTCGATATTTTCTCCATTACGTAATTATTCTTTGCGAAGATATGTTCCCGCCACCTTAAGACGGTCACAGAATCTGTGAAGCATACGGATCATATCCTCACCCGCTTTTGAGTGCACATCTCCCTCTATCTCAATGTAGAAGTAGTACTGCCACATAATATCTTTCATCGGTCTGCTTCGGAGTGTACGCATATTAAAGCCGTACAGACCGATAACATCAAGTGCTTTCGCAAGAGCACCTGCCTCGTTGCGGACAGTAAAAAGAAGCACGGAATAGACACCGCCCCCGTCAATAGGACGGTTATCAGAACGGGTGAAAACAGCAAAACGTGTAGTATTTGCGCGACTTTCGTTTATATTTCGGTCAAGGACCTTGAGAGAAAAGATGTTCGCCGCTTCTTCGCTTGCTATAGCGGCAACCGTGGGATCGTTGAGCTCTGCCACATACTTTGCCGCAAGAGCGGTATTTTCATACTCTCTCGTCTTATACCCTCTGTCGTGAATAAATTTCGCACACTGCGCCAGCGCTTGGGGATGACTTACAACTTCCTTTATATCCTCACGTGCTGCGCCGGGACATACAAGCAGATCATGACAAACCGCAAGCTCCGTCATACTGTTGACATACAGACTTCCCGAAAAGAGAAGATCGGTAACCTGTCCTACCTCACCGTTATAGCTGTTTTCCACGGGCAGAACCACCGCATCGCAGTCCCCGGACTCAACAGCAGAATACGCCGACATAAAATCCGGGTAAGGGATTGCCGCCGCCGACGGGAAAAGCTTACGTACAGCAATATGAGCAAAAGCACCCTCTGTACCGCTGAATGCGACCTTCATTCCCTCAAGCAACTTTGACTGATATGCACGGGAGATCTTCATAGTATCTCTGATAAAGTTAACGTAGTAAGAGCGAAGCTCCTCACTTGCAACTCTTTCGCTTCCGCGGCGGATGACCTCCTCTTCCCTTTCGGGGTCAAATATAGGCATCCCGTGTTCTTTTTTGTATGCCGCTATAACCGATGCCGCCTCCATACGCTCAACAAACAGCTCGGCGATCTTTTCATCGACTTCATTTATCTTTTTTCTTGCTTCATTTAAAGAATCCATTATTTTTACCGTAGCTTTCGCAACATGAAAGCTTCCTTTCCGGCGGTGAAAGTATATAATTATATTTTACTACCTGCCAGATATTTTGTCAACACATTCCTTTGAATTTTTTTGAAAAGAGCCAACTCATTAATACAGATGGGATGTGTAAAATAAAATTCCAATATGATAATTATTCTGAATATGTTGAAATATTCATAAAATTGTGTTATAATAATCGTGTAGATTGAATAATATACAGGGGTTTTCCCCGGTGTAACTACAACAAGTTTTATAGCTGCTATCATTGCGGTAGCCTGAAAGGAGAAAAATACTATGAATGCAAAAGTACATGAGCTGTTAAATCAGCAGATCAACAAGGAGTTTTATTCAGCCTATCTGTATCTTGATTTCTCAAATTATTTTGAAGATGCAGGACTTGACGGATTCGCTAACTGGTACAAGATCCAGGCGCAGGAGGAGCGTGATCACGCAATGCTGTTTTATCAGTACCTCCAGAACGAAAATCAGAAGGTAACCCTTGAGGCAATCCCGAAGCCCGACAAGGTATTTACCTGCCATATGGACGTACTCAAAGCAGGTCTTGAGCACGAGGAGTACGTTACATCCTTGATCAATGATATCTATGCCGAAGCATATACTGCCAAGGACTTCCGCACCATGCAGTTCCTTGACTGGTTTGTAAAGGAGCAGGGCGAGGAGGAAACCAACGCCAATGACCTGATCACAAAGATGGAGTTGTTCGGCTCCGATCCCAAGAGTCTGTATATGCTCAACCAGGAGCTTGCCGCGAGAGTATATAATGCGCCTTCTTTGGTGCTTTAATTTGAAGCTGCTCACAAATCTCATCATGCTAAAATAAAATACATCAAGTGTTTATTGTGCGTGATCGTGACCGCCCACTAAATGAAACGGTTATACATAAGGTAGACACATAGAAAACCACTATGTATCTACCTTTTTGTTATAATACAATAAACACATCAACAAATAAAAGCTTAAGGAATATAAATAAAAATTTTGCTCTGGAAGCGAACAAAATTCTTATGCCTTGATATCATTGAATTTTTACTGTATGCAAGGGGAAAAGCAACAATGGCTATCATACTCGATCATCAGCTGCGAGAACAAATACCAAAAAATAATACCGAATTTCCGGTGACCTTTTTCCACGATGAGCTTGCTGCCCTGCCAAACTATGCCGGACCTCTGCATTGGCATCCCGAATTTGAAATTGCCACGGCAACACACTATGCCTTGGATTTCCAAGTAGGACAGGAGCATATCCTATTGGAAGCCGGTGACAATATTTTCGTCAACGGAAACATCCTTCACGGAATCAAACAGCCTCACGGAGATATTCCGGACCCTATGCCGAACATCGTCTTTTCAAGCGGTGTCGTAGCATCTGAGATCAGCGCGATTAATCAAAAATATATTAAACCGATTTCTACTTGTGATTCTCTGCCGTATATCGTATTCAGAAGCAGGAACGAGAAGCATGGAGAGATCAATCGGCTGATAATGGAAATATATCAAGCGATGTACAGTCAAAGTGAGTGCTACGAGATGACCGTTCAGCGTAATCTCAGTCATATATTCGAATACATTTTCAGAAATTTTGAAGCCTTCCCAAAATCTAAGGCTTCGCGAATACAGATCACTGCGCAGGTACGAATTCAAAAGATGCTGTCATACATCTATGAGCATTATGCCGAAGCTGTGACGCTTGAGAATATTGCAAACGCCGCTAATATCAGCAGAAGTGAAGCCGGGCGGTGCTTCAATGCATATATGGGATGCTCTCCAATTGAGATGTTGATACAATATCGGCTTCAGGTTGCGCAGAGATTACTGAACGAAACAAGTCTGACGCTTCAGCAGATCTGCTTTGAGTGCGGTTTTAATTCCGTAAACTATTTCAGACGTCAGTTTAGAAAAAATTATGGCCACGCTCCCGGAAACCATCGTGATTTGGGTAAATAGTGCCTATTTTGGGTATTTATGTGCCTTTCGCTCCTTCTCCTTTGATGATATAATGATGTGTAAGGATTTATATTTGAGCAAGGAGCCATTATGATAAAAACGAAAAACTATAAAAGAACGCTGATCGCTTGTTATCTCGGATATATCACGCAAGCGATATCCTCAAACTTTACGCCGCTTTTGTTTTTGACCTTCAAGAATTCCTATGGAATTTCACTGGAAATGATCGCGGTCATTCCCATGGTATTTTATTTAACGCAATTGCTCGTTGACTTGGTGGCTGTTAAATTCGCTGACATCATCGGATACCGTACCTGCGTGGTAACTTCGCAGGTGGTTTCCGCTGCGGGACTTATTCTGATGGCATTCTTACCGGAATTACTCCCGAATCCTTTTGTGGGTATTATCATTTCCGTAGTCCTTTATGCAATAGGCAGCGGGCTGGTTGAGGTTTTACTGAGTCCCATCGTCGAAGCTTGTCCCTTTGAAAACAAGGCGGGTGTAATGAGTCTTTTGCACTCCTTTTACTGCTGGGGTGCTGTTGGCGTGATACTGGGTTCAACAATCTTTTTTGCCATATTCGGTACAGGAAATTGGCAGTTCCTTGCGATGATATGGGCGGTAGTTCCGTTATTTAACGCCTTTAATTTTCTCTTATGCCCAATCGAGCGATTGGTGGAGGACGGAGAAGGAATGCGTATCGGTCAGCTTCTGCAGCTTCCTTTGTTTTTGCTTATGATCATGCTTATGGTATGCGTAGGCGCATCCGAAGCAACGATGACTCAGTGGGCATCGGCTTTTACAGAATCGGCACTCGGCGTATCCAAAACCGTAGGTGACCTAGTCGGTCCGTGTATGTTTGCTGTTTTTATGGGACTTTCGCGTGTGTTTTATGGAAAGAAAAGCGAAACGCTCGATTTAGCCAAGATTATGATGGGATGCGGCGCGCTGGGTGTGGTATGTTACTTATTGGCAGCTCTGTCGCCGAGCCCGATCATAGGTCTTATCGGATGTGCGCTCTGCGGATTGGCAGTGGGAATCATGTGGCCGGGAACGATCAGTATGTCCTCACAAAAATGCCCGAAGGGCGGAACGGCGATGTTTGCTTTTCTGGCATTGGCAGGAGATCTGGGCGCGGCGATCGGACCCGGTATGGTTGGAGGAATAGCGGATGCTGTAGGCGGCAATTTAAAAACAGGTTTGCTCTTTGCCACTGTATTTCCGGCAATCATGATCATCGGACTTATTCTGCTTGTAAAAAAATTTGGGAAACACATTCATCAGTAAATCATTAGAGAATACAATATTCAAACTCAAATATAACTCAGGGTATCATATACATAAAAGGGCTGACGAACAATAATCGTCAGCCCTCAAAATTTTAGATGCGGCAAGTAAAAATCGGTTTTAAAAAGGTTTCGCAAAGCCAACACGGTGGGAGTGACAAGATTCGATGACTTGCAGCAGTTGCGTTTCTCGCAACTGCACAAGGACAATTTTGTAAGCGGTATGCGTTTCTCTGCCGTGTCCTTGCATCGAACTTCTCACTCGCCGTTCAGACAGAACAAAATCACGGGACGGCAAAGCCGTCCCGTGATTTCGTTGGTCGGAGTGACAAGATTCGAACTTGCGACCTCTGCGTCCCGAACGCAGCGCTCTACCAAACTGAGCCACACCCCGAAATATTATAACATTACAATTATACCAAATATAACGTCGTTTGTCAAGTGTTTTTTCATATTTTTCAGTCCTTAATTTGGGTTGTAAAGAGATATGACCCCAAAAGTCTAAGAAATAATAAAGGTATGACATTATGAACGGAAAAGCGGCATGATCACCCATGCCGCTTCACAAAAACATTATTATACTGTTTTATTGGACAGCACCCGGGGACTCTATTTTTTCATGAATATTCAAATTTCACAGCAAGATTTTCTTATAGCCATAGAAGGCTGAAACACCTTTTTATACGGCCACACGGACTCTCCGGATATTATGGAAAGAATCGCTTTTGCAGCTTCTTTTCCAAGGTGCTCCTTGGGGTGTATTACACTGGTAAGTGTCGGTGAAAGGGTTGACGCTATAATTGTATCGTCTACGCTTATGACAGACATTTGCTCGGGTATGGAAATGTTCATAGATGAAAGTATGTCGTAACATCTTTTTGCCACGCCGTCATTAAAACAAAAAATTCCCGTTATATTACTGTTTTCTGAAATGACTGCTTCAAGCGCGGCTTTCAGATTTTTGCTATACTCTATTATTTGCGGTTTTATTTTGAGACCACTAACAAAACCTTCTATTCTTTCAGAGGAATCAACACGTCCCGAACAGCCTACGGCACAAAGCTCTGTGTGTCCAAGTCTGACAAAATAATCTGCCGCGATCTTCCCTGCCTGATGCTCATCCATTACAACGTAGGATTCAGGTACGTTTTTATAAAAAGTATCTATCATAACATACGGCACAGACACGTCCTCAAGGCTTTTCAAAACCGATTGGAGCTTTTCGGGAGCATTTTCATCTGTATTTGAAGGCTGAAAAATAATTCCGTCTGTACCATCAAGCAGCGCATTTTCAAGAAGATTACATATAACATCCGCATCGTTGCGTGTATCTCCCATTACGATATTAACATTTTCAGAATCTAACACGGCACAAATTGAACGAAGGTAATACGGAATAAAATCCACCTCCGCAAGATTAAGAAAAATATCTACTCTGTGCTTTTTCTCAACTATATTCGTCTTGCAGAATGTTCCTTTTCCGTGACGCTTTTCAATAAGCCCCTCGTTTACAAGGATTCCGAGAGCCTCACGTATTGTAAGTCTACCCAGACGGTAATTTCTTATCATTTCCGTCTCACTCTGAAGCTTGTCGCCTACTTTGATTTCGCCATTTCTTATTTGCTCTCTTAGAGTGTCGGCGAGCTGAACATACAAAGGAACCTGGCTGTTTCTGCTTATCATACACACACCCTCATTTCTGTATATACATAGAAATATTATACACCATAATCTCTGAAAAAGCAAGAAAAATTTTCATACAGATATAATTCCTTCAATTTCATGTATAAATGCTGCCCACATCTGTAAAATAGTATCGGTAAAACCAAATTCAAAAATTGCACCCGTTGCGGTCTTGAACTGAGGCTTGTTTCCTACAACAAGTCGGCACCATGCCTGCTCAGAACCAACAGACTCCGTAAAATAGAAGGCGTTGGGGTCAGATGTTGAGAATTTGAGTGACATATCCATCCCATACACTTCTATGTGCCAGTCATTGGTTGCACCCGGCTGCATACGTTTCATTTCAAATGTGATGGGGAACGCGTTGCCGTTTGAGTCTTTTGTGTCACATATCAGAATGGCATTATCCCAGGTTTCACATTTTGCCATGCCGTTTTTTCCGTCCGGACGCTCCGTAATATATTTTGAAAGCTTGGCACATACATTTTCCGGTACCCAGCCGAGACGGAAGGGGATATGCTCGGCGTGAAGTCCTAAGTCACCCATACAACCGTATTCACCGTTCAGCTCTTTAATGCGCTTCCAATTTATAGGCTTGTCGGGATTCATATCACTGGAATGACAAAATCCTGTACGAACCTCAAGTATTCTGCCCGTTTTGCCTTCCTCGATATAGTTTATCAACATCTGGCAGGCAGGATAGAATGGAAACTCACTTGCGCATCTTACAACACTTTCGGGATGGTGTTTTATTGCATCCGTTATTTTTTTGTTCTGCTCAATATCCATTCCGAAAGGCTTCTCTCCCATGAAATGCTTGCCCGATTCAATGATATCAACATATATCTGACCGTGGAGAACATGAGGTACCGCGCAGTAAACTGCATCCACTTCATCATTTGCCAAAAGCTCATGATAATCTGTGTATGCATATTTTATTGTAGGGACTCTGTCCTTGAACCATGTAAGGGATGCTTCGTTTGTGTCACAGATTGCTATAATTTCAGGCTTCGCGCATTCTTCCTCCAAATGACACCATCTGCCCACTGCACCAACAAACTCCTTCCCCATAAGACCGCAGCCGATAATGCCAAATTTGATTATCTTCAATACTATCACCTCGTATATTATTTGTAGTATTCCTTCATTTTCTTGTTGACAGGAAGATCAAGTATATCTAAAACAAGCTTTTCTGCCTGTACACGTGATGTAGTCCATGGATCCATCATTACCAAATCTACAAGAAGGTCAATACTGTGGTTTTCAAAAGCCGCAAGTTCCATTTCAACAGGGGCAATTCTGTCTCTCATAAGATGTGTCATAATTGGCTTGGGTAGTCCGTTATTGTGGATGGGGTGTATGCCGTGCTTGTCAACACGGGCAGCAATTTCCACTTCATAGTCTGTGGGGAGACCTTTCATATATCCACCGTCGTTTAAGATGTTGACAATGACCTTTGTATCCGTATCAAATGCAAGACCTTCCATAAGCGGGATCATAGGCTCTGGGGAAGCATTTATGGAGAATACATCGCTTACCTTTCTTTCTTTATCTTTTACGATTCCGGAAAGCTCGTCCGTAAATGCCTCATTGCTCTTAAATAGCTTCTGATACCATTCGTATGGCTCGCATTGATAATATTTTTCTATCTCACCGTCTGTATGATATTCCCATCCCCATGCGCCGCCGCCCGAGCTTGGAGTATCACCGATAGGAAATAAGCCGAACTTCCTATATTGGTCAACTGCCTTTCGACTTATCTCATCACTTGCAAGGCCAAATTTTTCAAGTGATTCACCTTCTGCAATTACGCCATTGTGATCCTCTATCCATTTATCAAGAAGGGGATATGCATCCTTGCCTTTGTATCTGAAGCTTGTCATCCAGATGAAGTGATTCACGCCGCAGACCTCAAATGAAACATCCTTTTTCTCAAGTCCCATTGCATTTGTGATTTTGTATACACCGTTGAAACCGTGACACATACCCACGATTTTAGCACCGTTATATTTGCGTGAAAGATATGTAACACCTGCCTGAACAGGGTTTGCAACGAGGATATAATATGCCTTAGGGCATATATTCAGCATATCAACAAGGATGTCTTCCATAAGGCTCAACTGATGGAAGTTTATATAAAACCCTTCATCATGGCATACATGAAGGCTTCCACCGAATCGGTATCCGTTTTTATATGCAACTTCAAGACTTTGCTTGAATCTTTCATGTCCGCCGTCGAGCGCAACATTCATAACAAAATCTGCACCCTTCATGCCCTCACGTCTGTCTTTTGTTTTTATAATATTGATATCAGCACCAAGTTCCTCCTTGTAACGTACGCAAAGACCGTAAATGGCTTCAAGACGGTCATTGTTGATGTCTACAAGTGTAACTGTTGAACCCTTAAAATGCTCGTTAATACATACATCCTTAACAAGATTAACGGAAAATGATGCACTGCCTGCTCCTATTATACAAATTTTAACTGACATTGTTTTCTCCTTAAAACTCGGGGGTATAATATTCTTGTATTTTGTGATAATTCAGCCTATATACCTTCAGGTCTTTGAATTTCCACCAGCTTGAGTATGCTTCAAATCCGATCTTACCGTACTTGTTCACGTCAAGGGGATCGGGATCTGAAATCTCAAGACAAAGCTCATCGTCAACCAGAACAAATATTTTTCCGTCAACATTACCCATTTTAAAATTGTGTTCCTTCTCCGGATCAAAACCAAACAGGGGTATTGCGGCAGTAAGCCTATATTCGGGGGATTTTTCAAATCCCACATTGCCGTGCCAAAATGCTTCTGCACCTGCTACATATGCATTGCCTCTGATATCCTTTTCCTCATCCCATTCGCCGTTTATCATAACATTTATATCATGAGTTGCAGGCTCAACCATTTTTGCGGTTATTTCCACCATAATATGACCGAAAAAGTCTGCCTTTGAAACGATCATTCCGGGACACATTTTCGGGTTTTTACCTACAACCCAGCCATCTTCTGTGTACCATGTGCCTGACTTTACAACAAAATTCTCATGGAATTCCTCATTGTCAAAATAGTCAATGCTGTGTATAACTTCGGAATTTTTGAGGTCTACGTCATAAAATGCCAGCTTGAGCATTCCGTCAGCGACTGTCCGGCTTTTTTCTGCATAGCGTTCAAATCTTTTAAGCTCTTTTCTCATTTGGGATCTCCTTAGCAAACAACTTCGATGTCAAGTAAATTACAAACATCCTTAACCTTCTGCACATAGTCTCCGAACACCATAATAATGTGCTGCCCGGGTACCTTGTCGAGGTATTCGTTCATTGGTATTTCAAGTTCAAGAAGTGCAGCAGGGAAATCGGGAGTAGGTTCTTCCCAACCAAGCTCTGTCCACTTGGGGTTAGGTTTTGTTTTTCCGTGCTGGAGGAACATCTTGAATTTACCGTTGTCGCTGTAGAATCTGCCGTATGTGATCTCTCCACACTTAAGCTTTGAAACATTACTTATGCCTGTGTTGTATTCACCGAGGTTTGCCGACTTGATTTCGAAATCACCGTCGATAAAGTCTCTTGGAATAAATCCGCACACGCCAACAAGCACATCCTTGTCAAATACTTCATAGTGTTCAACAAAAGAAGATGTCTTTCCCGCAACTGTAGATAGAATTATGCTTGTAACAAGACCGTATGCATCACATTCACAGATAACCGACAAATCTTTGTCTGCAAGAAGCGACTGTGCAAGACATGGATTGAAGCCGAGCTTTGTAATGCCGTCTACGCACTTTACGGAAATAGCGTCAAGCTGTCTGCCGTCTGCCTGCCCTTTCATAGCAAGATAAAGTCTTGTAACCCTTTCAAGGGTGGTTTGGGGGACATTATTCTGCGCCTTTGTGCTCTTCTTTATCCATTCCATGGTTTCTCTCACTTTTTCATCTGAGAAAGTATCCATAAGGTTGGCAATTCTGTACCCGTCATAGTTTTCAATATCAATACCAAGCTTCTTGAATAAGGCTGTTTTGTCATAAGCGCAGGTATAAAGTCCCATATCAGCATATCCGATAAGACCGATCCTTGAAGCCTTTACCTTTTTGGCACAGCTCACAGAATGTATATAATCCGCAACCTCAGCAAACATATGCTCGCTGTTGGGCTTTTCCATAATAATTTTGTATTTATATCCAAGCTCTTTTACTACGGGTATAAAGCCTGTAATACCTGCTCCTGCTGCCGGTGCATGAAGTTTGCCGGTCTTATCTGTAAATCCGCCGATTCCCCATATGAGGAGCGGCACGTCACGAAAGTTTTTGAGAATATGCATAACATTGATTGTAATATGCCATGATACAAAGTCAATTATAAACAAATCAACTGCTGTTCCTGCAAGCTCTGAAGCTACCTTTTCTGCGTCGCCGAAACTCATTACGGTAAAACAGCCAATAACATTGCAGTCCATTTTTTACTTCTTTTTCAAGACCTGCAATAACCTCTGCAAGATAGTCCTGAGGATACTGCTGCTCGCCTACACTGAGCATTACCACATTTGCCTTTTGCATATTTTTCATTGATTATTCCTCCATATTTGATAAATAATTTTTATATTTTTTATAGCCCTCATCATATACCGCAAAATTGCTTTCGTCAGGATCAATTTTCCGCCCCGTTATACTGCATTTTGCAGCCGCATCTTCAACAGATGCATATTGCCCCGTTGCTGCCGAAGCCAAAATTGCGGCACCGAGTGCTGTGGTCTGTGCATAGTCGACGCATATAATGCTTTTTTTGCACACATCGGCCTTTATACGGCACCATATAGGGCTGTATGAACCACCTCCGAGGGAGTATATCTCTTTAACACTGATATTTGTGCTTTCTATAAGCTCGATTATGCTTCTCAGCATATACGCAACACCTTCAAGAACACTTCTTGCCATATCTGAAATTTCAGTTGCAATAGTAAGTCCCATAAAAGCACCGCTTCCCGAAAGATGGGGAAGCATAACTGTACCGTTGCTTCCGGCAGGAGCTTTTTCTGCCACACTGTCTATGTATCCGTATGCGGAAAGTCCAAGCTTCTTTCCTTCCTCTGCGGCATATGGCATGAGTTTGTCCTTGAACCATTTAAGCGCCATTCCGGCTGTGCTGTAGTATGGCATATATATAAACTTATTGTCGTAATGCTTGTAAATAGTAACCGGATTTGTCAGGTCAAAAACAGGCTTATTTGTTGTAACGCCGGCAACAAGAGCTGTTCCCGTCGTTTCAGTAAACATCCCCTCTTTTATATTTCCCACTGCAACCGCCGAAGAAATCTGATCCATAGCACCTGTTACCACAACCGTGTCTTCGGAAAATCCAAATGCGCTATGTACCGTACCGACGATAGTTCCGCAGGGAAGAATATCCGGTAGCTTTTGATCAGGGATTTTGCATATTTTCTGCATCTCCCCGAAAAGCCTGTCATTTACAATGTCATACCACCCGGTAGAGGACTGCAGGGATTTTTCGGAAACGTATTTTCCTGTCAGCCTGTATATAAGGAAATCTTCCAAAAGAAGAAACTTGTGGGTGTTATTATAAATATCGGGTCTGTTTTTATAGATCCAGAGTAGCTTTGCGGCAGGAAGCGCACCGTCAATGTCGCATAATCCAGTAGTGCTGTACATTTTTTGTCTGTCGATGCAGCTTTTTATGTGATCCGCTTCAACACCGGCTCTTGAATCAAGCCATACAATAGCAGGGGAGAGAGCCTTTCCGCTTTTGTCAACGGGTATAAGCGTTTCACCCTGAGTTGTAAATACTATAGCCCCAATTTTGTGGAGATCTGTACCGGAAGCTGATATATCCTTTAAGCAGCTGCAGAATGTATCAAAGTAGGTTTCGGCATCAAGCTCAGCAATCCCTTCACCCTTTGTGCTTATGCTATATTCTTTGTTTGCATAAAACAACTCATCGAAGCTGCTGCTATATACAATGCATTTCATTGCGGTTGTTCCCACGTCGAAGCTTAAAATGTGTTTCATAACTCCTCCCGTATTTCGTAGTTTCATCATATTTCCCAACTCATCTGTATGAGTTAGATTATACCATAGACAATCGCATTTGTCAAGTGTTTTTTCATAGTTTTCAGTCCTTAATTTCTGTACACAAAATTTTCATTTTTCATTGACATTGCCACAATATTGTGTTACAATATGACTGTCAAATCATCGGCGTAAAATCAATGTTACAAAGGAAGGAACACATCATGAGTATCGCTATAAACACCACGACAAAGGACGTACTCCACCTTGAAAAGATATATGAGGGCCGTTCCCCACTCCACGGTGAAGCTCACGATCATGCCTGTACCGGCGGTACCAGCGACGGAAAACGAACTCTTACTCATTGGATCGGTGCGATGGACGCACTGTAGATGGATTTCGCCGCTATTTTAGACCACAGACAAGTACGCCATATGTATCTGCCCGAGTGGAAGGAAGCACTCTTCCTCTGTGGAACTGAACCGGGTTGTCGTATCACGGACAATCCCGCAGAATTTAATTTTATGCACTATAATATGCTCGTTCCGAATCCTGCCGCATTAGAGGATCTTTTGGAGCATTTCCCCGAGTATGAATTCACCGGCGGAAGCGAGGGTCATTTTACATATCCCGATTTCACCACGGAACGTTTCTGCGAGCTTATCGGAGAGCTTTATGCCCGCGGAGGCTATTATGTACATCCCCATCCCCGCCAGCTAATGAGATCGAACAATCCTTTAGATTATTGGTTCTGTGATTGGACCGGCATGGAAGTTTTCTACGGAAGCATGGATAGCAAGGATTCTGCCGACAACTACGAGCTTTGGACAGCACTCCTCGGTCTCGGCAAACATATCTACGCCGCCGCCGGTGGTGACGGTCACAGAACCTGCTCCGATAAGGCACTTACCACCATCTATTCCGCAGAAAAAACCAACGAGGAGATTCTTACTCATATGCGGGCAGGTGATACAACCTGCGGCGCAGTTGGTATCCGTATGTGCATGGGTGAAACACGTATGGGCGGATGCTGTTCCTTTCAGAAGAACCGCCTGTATTTCTGTGTTGGTGATTTCCACCGCAGTGTGCGCATCCCCGAGCACAAGTACCGTGTGGATCTGCTTGACGATAAGGGCGTTGTATTCAGTGCACCGATCCTCTGTACTCACCCATCATATTTCGCACTGGATGCGGAAGACTGTCGCTTCTACCGTGTAGAGGTATGGGATGAAACCCGCAATCTCCGTATCGCCATCGGCAACCCCATCTGGAACACCGATGATATGGAAGATAAATCATAATCAAAACTACAGAAATGAAGATATCATACTACCTCGTGCGCGGCTATATGCCGCGGACAATTTTTGTGCCTTGAAAATTTTTTCAAAAATCTCTTGACAAATCGGGAAATTCATGATATACTATATTTAACATTTAGGTTAAATGTTAAAGGAGGTATACAATGAGTCTGCAACACACACTAAAAGCCCTGGCTGACCCCATTCGCCGAGAGATTCTCAATCTGCTGAAAAGCGGAAGCCTCAGTGCCGGTGAAATCGTCGACCACTTCCCCGTTACCGGACCGTCCATATCAAGACATCTGTCCGTTCTTAAGGATGCCGACCTTATCCGCGACCGACGTGACGGGAAATTCATCTACTACGAACTTAACACCTCGGTGCTGGAAGAAATCATGCTATTTGTAACAGATCTGAAAGGAGATAACACTAATGATAAGAAATAATAAATGGAAAGCTATAATCTCGTCCCTCATTATCCTGCTCCCCATTTTGGCGGGTCTGATTCTCTGGGATAAGCTTCCGGCAAATATGGCAACTCACTTCACGCCCGACGGAACCGCAGACGGATTCATGGGTAAGACCTTCGCCGTGTTCGTTATACCTGTCATTCTTCTGGCGCTCCACTTAGTAATGCTGGCAGTTACATCCATCGAATGGAAAAACAAAAATCAGAATAAAAAGGTTATAGCAATTACCTTTTTGATTGTTCCCATAATATCACTTTTTACGGGCAGCGTGATTTACGCCGTTGCTCTCGGCTGGGAAGCAAAGCTTGAAATACTCTTCCCGATATTTATGGGTATTCTGTTCATCCTAATGGGCAATTATATGCCTAAAGCCATAATGAGCCGCACCTTTGGCATCAAAACATTCTACACCTTGAGAAACGATGAAAACTGGCACAAAACTCACCGTCTTGCCGGCAAGCTCATGGTAGCAACCGGTATTGTGGTGCTGTTCACTGTCTTTTTTCCGATTATCGTATCTTTCATTGTCCTGTTTGTGATGCTGGCTGTAACAATAATCGCATCATACGTTTACTCTTACTGTATTTACAAGGAACATCAGAAAGCCGGCATCAAATACAATGCCGCGCCACGTACCAAGGGTGAAAGAATTGCAATCCGCATCACCGCAGTTGCTATCCCTCTTATTATCATCGGCGTTATGATACTCATGTTCACCGGTGACGTAACCGTCACCTACGGCGAAACATCATTCAAGGTTGATTCCATCTACCACAATGCATCGGAAATCAGATACGACGCTATAAGCTCCATCGAATACCGCGAAAATTTCAATAAGGGTACCCGTCAGTACGGCTTCGCTTCGGCACGAGTTATGCTCGGTTCATTTAGGAACGATGAGCTTGGAAGCTACATTCTCTATGCCTATACCGGAAAAGGCGACGCAGTGATAATAAGCGTAGGTGACAAAACGCTTGTCATCGGCGGTCTGACCGATGCAGACACCGCCGAAATATACGAAACGCTTCAAATGAAAATTAATTAATGACATTGCAGCCTTCAACAGAAAGCAAACAAAAAAGCGGCATCCCCTACGGGATGCCGTTTTCCTGTAATTTTTTCAGTTGAAAACCGCTTAAATTAAAGCTGTTCCTTAACCTTAGAGCTCTTACCAACTCTGTCGCGGAGATAGTAAAGCTTAGCGCGTCTAACCTTACCGCGTCTGATGATCTCAACTTTCTCTACGTTAGGAGAGTGAACGGGGAATGTCTTCTCAACACCGCAGCCGTAGGAAACACGTCTTACGGTGAAGGTTTCGGAAATACCGCCGCCATTCTTAGCGATGATAGTACCCTCGAAAAGCTGAATTCTCTCTCTTGTACCCTCTTTAATCTTGTTGTGAATTCTTACAGTGTCACCAACATTAAGTACGGGTGCATTTTCTTTAAGCTGCTCATTTGTCAAAGCCTTAATTAAATCCATTTTGGCTTCCTCCTTAATAAAAAGTGATTGGTAAACATTCATGCAGAGCAATGCAGCGGACTGTTTCCATCATGAGGCATATATACGCGCACACGACAAGCATATTATACCACACTTTTCATAAGATTGCAATAGCTTTTTGAAATTTTTACTGTTTTTATTTAAAATTTCTCAAATAACTCTGAGTTTACGATATTTTTGAGGCGTTTTTCCGTATTTTTTCTTAAATCTCCTTGAAAAATAGAACTGATCGCAGAAACCGTACCGCTCGCTGATCTCGAGCACTGACATATTGGTATTGCGAAGAAGCTGCTCCGCCTCAAACATAATACAATCGTCGATATATCGTCCGACGGTGAACCCAACCTCTGCACGGAATTTTTTTGACAAGGTACTCTGCGAAACGAAAGCGAAAGATGCAAGCTCCGAAATTCCAAGGTCGATTGAAAGATGTGACTTTATATGCTCAATTGCAAGCTTCACACATTCGGAATATTTCGGTGCAACAAGCCGTACGTCATACTTTTCAAGCATAGTCAGAACGGATGTATAGACTATCTGCCGAAGCTTCAGTCCATCAAGTACATTTTCACTGAGTACATACTTTAAAAGCTCGGAAATTACATTATCGTCGGGAGTATATTCCATTACCTCGCCGGCAAAGCGAAGCAGATCCTGACCGGTGAAATCGTTCAAATTTATATGGAAATAGACCTGCTCCATAGAATTTTCACAAGCGTAATAAAAGGAGTAACCGGTAGGAAAAATATAGCATTTCC
Organism: Candidatus Flemingiibacterium sp.; assembly: GCA_045649205.1. Classification (GTDB taxonomy): domain Bacteria; phylum Bacillota; class Clostridia; order Oscillospirales; family CAG-272; genus Flemingiibacterium. Next base: position 3,888 of record JAZRPJ010000100.1, on the reverse strand, counting down.
CTATTTCAAGCGGGATTTTTTTCCCATCTTTTACTATGTATGGGTCGCCGCCAAGGATGTAATACACACGCGAATACATGGGCGCCACAGCCGTTCCCTGCCAATTCCGGGACATGGCGGCATGACCGTAGGACAAAAGCTTCAGCTGAACCGCATTAATATTACAGCAAACGCCGTAATCTATTTCTAAATTCATCGTAAAATTCTCCCGAAATAAATTGATTTTACCGAAATATCCATATTTTTTACCGGATATTACCTTGCATGCGAATTATACATAATATATAATTAATTTAGGCAAAGTCATACATATATCATACACCAAAACAAAAGAAAATGCAAGTGTTTTTTAACAATTTTAAGGAGGCAAAATTATGTCAAGCTACGTAACAAGAAAAACCGTAGGCGATGCCGAATGGTTTACCGATGCCAGATTCGGTATGTTCATCCACTTCGGACTTTACGCCTTGCCCGCACGTCATGAATGGATAAAATCTATTGAAAAAATCTCCGAGGAACAATATGACAAGTATTTCAAATACTTCAATCCCGAACTGTGTGATCCGAGGGATTGGGCAAGGCAGGCTAAAGCTGCGGGTATGAAATATGCCGTCATCACTACCAAACACCACGAGGGCTTCTGCCTCTTCGACTCCCAGTATACAGACTATAAGTCCACCAATACCCCCTGCGGACGTGACCTTGTACGTGAGTTCGTTGATGCTTTCCGTGCAGAGGGACTTGGCATCGGTCTTTACTATTCCCTTCTCGACTGGCATCACCCCGAATTTACCCTTGATACCATTCATCCTCGCTCCGAAGACCCCGATGCATATGAGCAGTCTAAGGACCGCGATATGAAAAAGTACGCCAAGTATATGCGAGATCAGGTTACCGAGCTTCTTACAAACTACGGCAAGATCGATATCATGTGGTTTGACTTCTCCTACAACACCCCATTCTGGACAGGCAAAGGGGATAAAGCGTGGATGCGCGGCAAAGATCAAAATGACTGGGAATCCGAAAAGCTCATCGAGCTTATCCGCAGCATCCAACCTCACGTTATCATCAACAATCGCTGCGGAATAGATCAAGACATCTGGACGCCCGAGCAGACTCAGCCTACCGAATGGGTCAAGGACAAGGAGGGCAATCTCGTTACATGGGAAGCCTGCCAGACCTTCTCCGGTTCTTGGGGCTACAACAGAAACGAAGCTACATGGAAGACTCCCGAAATGCTCATCCATATGCTTATAAACACCGTATCCTGCGGCGGTAACATGATCATGAACGTAGGTCCTACCGCTCGCGGCTACCTCGACTACCGTGCAGAGGCAGGTCTTAAGGTATTCGGTGACTGGCTCAAGTACAACGGCCGCTCCATTTACGGATGCACCATGGCAGAGCCGGAATTTCTTAAAGAAAAGCTGCCCTGCGGCTGCCGCTTCACCCAGAGTAAGGACGGTAAGCGACTCTACCTCCACCTTATGGACTACCCCTTCAACGGAATCAATGTTAACTGTCTTGCCGGCAAGGTTGACTATGCGCAGCTTCTTTCTGACGGAAGCGAGGTCTTATACGATGACACCGCACCCACAGATACAAGCGCAGGTGAATTTATGTTCAAAAAGCTCACCGCTCTTAATGGCAGAGATATTGCGCCCGTTATCGAAATTTTCCTTAAATAAATTTTCACGTCCCATACAGAATTCTGTGTGGGACGCAATTTTTCACTTGCATTATTTCAAATTCTGTGGTATTATAAGATAAGAAGATATCCGAAAGGAGGCGGCACAGTGAAATTACATATAAACAGACAAGGCGTAACCATCGCCGAGGCAATTTCCGATAAATATAACCTCTATCTCCCCTGCGGAGGTAAAGGCAAATGCGGAAAATGTGCCGTGCAAGCCTATGGCTCGCTGGACGCGCCGAGCGCGTCGGAAAAAAAGCTTCTTGCCGCATACCCAGGGGGATGGCGGCTTGCCTGCAAGGCTGTATGTATGGGTGAAGTCACCGTGGAAATTGACGCCTCAAAATTCAGCGTTCTCTCAGGCAGTGCGGATAATTTCGGCGCGGCAGCCCCTCTGTCAAAAGGAAACATCGGGGCGGCAATAGATATCGGTACCACCACTCTGGCGGCGAAGCTGATCTCCTCTGAAACGGGCGAGGTTCTTGCCTCTGCCGGAATTTCAAATCCCCAAGCAAGATATGGCGGCGATGTTATGTCCCGAATCGACTTTGCGGTAAATGGCGGCACAGAGGAATTAAGATCTGCCATTTGTGGCGGGATAGCCACGCTTTTATCGGATTTAACCTCAGAATACATTGACACAGCCGTAATTACGGGAAATACCGCCATGCTTACATTTTTAGTCGGCGGCAATGCCGAAGGGCTTGCGAAAGCCCCCTTTATCCCTTCCGATAAATTCGGGCGATTTATTCCCGGCAAGGAGATTGGGCTTCAAAACAAGCTCGGGCGTGCATATCTGACGCCCTGCATATCCGCATTTGTGGGCGGCGACATCACGACAGCCATTATGGGAAGCGGACTCATGGAGGCGGAAAATGCCATTCTTGCGGATATCGGTACCAACGGAGAGATCTGCATTCACCGTGACGGCAGGCTTATATGCACCTCCACCGCTGCAGGACCTGCCTTTGAGGGCGCGGAAATAACCTGCGGCACGGTGGCGCGGGACGGAGCAATTTCGGATGTACACCTCGCCGCAGATGGCTATGAAATCGCAACAATAGGCAGCGCTCCGCCCATTGGTATCTGCGCCGGCGGACTTATATCTGCCGTGGCTCGGCTGCTGGAACAAGGGATACTTGATAATAGCGGTTACCTTGAAGAATCCGTTTATCTCACCGATAAAATATACATCACCCCTACGGACATACGAAAACTGCAGACCGCAAAGGCGGCGGTTCGTGCCGGGATGGATATTCTCTGCGACAATGCTCCTTGCGAAAAGCTCTATTTAGCCGGGGGGATCGGAAATTATCTCAACATCGCCGACGGGGTGAAAATTGGTCTTATTCCAGCGTCAATGGGCGAAAGTGCCATCCCCATAGGCAATGCCGCACTCATCGGTGCCTGCATGATCCTCCAGGACGAAAACCTCGTCAAAAAAGCCGAAAAGATTGCTATAGAGGCGGAGGTTACCGAGCTTGACACCCATAAGCGGTTCTCCGAGCTGTATATTGAAAATATGAGCTTTTAATCAGAACCATCGACTAAGCCGGTTGTTTACACAGCCCTATAAGGGACACCGAATTATATTATCGCATCACACGCACTGCAACCCGTAAACGGGTAACCGTCAAAAGGCTCTCCCTTTGGGAGTGCTCCCGCGAAAGCGGGTGAGAGGGTTACTTTGGGTGATTTCCCCTCTCCGTCGGCGACGCCGCCACATTCTCTCCAGCAATACCGCAAAAGCGGTATTGCAAATGCTTCGGGCTCTTAAGGACAGTTTTTAAGAATTAAGAACAACGAGCATTGCGAAGGCGAAGAAAAATACGAGAATATTTCGGTGTTCTCGTATTTTTCTTTTTTGCACATTTGCAGATTTTCCGTCTTTGTATTACACTTAAGGCACCAAAGGAAAGGAAGGTGCATTATGTGAAAAAGTACATTGAACAAAACGGAATTACCTATGAACTCAGAGGCGAGCAATACTACCCCTTGCTTGAACTTCCCAAACAGAAGGAGGTCGGTAAGTATGGGAGATTGCACCTCGAATATCTCAAAGAGCATTGTAAAGGCTATCACACTACGCTTCTCATGGAAGGTACGCTAAATCAGCGGCTCTTTGAAATCGACCTTGAAGTAAGAACGATGCTTGACTGCATCATCAACCGCCTTGCAACTGAGAGAGGTATTGA
>JAZRPJ010000099.1:0-7396 GCA_045649205.1 Candidatus Flemingiibacterium sp. | reverse complement strand
TAGTCATTTTTTAAGCTTTTCGCGTCGGCTCGCAAGAATATCGGCTATTTCATTTAAACCGTCTTCCGAACTGTTTCGGCGTGCCGTTTCTTCACGCAGCCGCTCCGAAAGCTCACGAAGCAATTCAATTCCGTTTTCGCTCAGCTGTCTGCGGCGAATAACCATGGCGGTAATCCGTCCCATTTCATCCACGCTGAAAACTTCATTCAGAAGAGATATATCAAGTCCGCCCATTTCCGTGCATCTTGAATATGCCTCCTCAAATACGCGCTTGTTAAATTCCGAGAAAAAGTCCGCCCCCGAAAGCTCAAGCTTTCCTCTTTTTATGAGAGCAAAATTTTCCGGATATAACAGCAAAATTCCAAGAATATTTTCTTCGATGCTGACAGCACCGATATTCTTTACTGTATCGGGGTTCACCCTGTCGCCGTATCCGGCTGTCCTGTTTATGACCCCCTTCATTTCTTCCTTTTTTTCGTTTTTTGTCCTTGCCCTTATAGCGCTTTTTATGTCATTGCGCAGACTTTCGCCCGAGAGAGAAAGCTTCTCCGAAACATAACCGATATACACTTCTCTCTCCGATGCGGAAGGGACAGCCGCAATTATACGGCAAAGCTCGTCTGCGGCTTTTATCTTTTCATCCATCACGGATATGTCATACCTCGAAAGCACGCCTTCATACTTAAACTCGAACGGTGTACGACTGCCGTCAAGAATCATACGGAATTTCTCCGGTCCGGCAGAGCCGTTGTTCTTCATAAACTCATCGGGGTCTTTCGCGCCGGTGAGGCGGAGCACCCTCGCGTCAAGTCCTACCTCAGCAAGCAGCTTAAGTGCCTTGCTTGCCGCCTTTTGACCAGCGCTGTCAGAATCGTATGAGATGATGCCCTGCTTTGTATACTTCGCCATAATACGCGCCTGCTCTGGAGTAATTGCCGTACCAAGGGTGGCAACGGCGTTTTCAAATCCGTGAGCGTGAAGTGCAATAACATCCATATATCCTTCGCAAAGGATAAGTCTGTCAGCGCACTTGCTTCTTGCATAGTTAAGAGCGAATAGGTTTCGACTTTTCTTAAATGCCGGTGTATCGGAAGTGTTAAGATACTTCGGCTCTGAATTATCCATGACCCGTCCGCCGAAGGCAACTACATTTCCGGTTACATCAATGATTGGAAAAATCACGCGATTTCTGAAATAATCGTAAGGACGTCCTGTCTTTTTTGATATTCCGGCGAGGAATCCCACACTCATCTCCTCGGCTGTGTAGCCAAGCTTTGTCAGATGGTCGGTAAGACCGCCGAAGCCGTCCGGGGCAAACCCAAGCCCAAAATGCTTTATTACTGAACCGGTAAGTCCGCGTTTTGTAAGATACTCAAGTCCCGCCGTGCCTGACGGCGAATAAAGGGTGCTGTGAAAAAATTTCGCCGCATCGCGGTTCATGGAAAGAACCCGTTCACGCTTTACTCTGCCGGCACTGTCATCCCTGCGGTCATCCTCGGGTAGCGCTATTCCGGCTCTCGCCGCAAGAAGCTCCAGGGCAGAACGGTAATCAAGATTCTCACGCTTCATAATGAAGGTAACCACATCCCCACCTGCACCGCAGCCGAAGCAGTAAAAGCTTTTCGTCGCAGGAAACACCGTAAAGGACGGCGTTCTTTCACTGTGAAATGGGCAATGTCCGTTTAGGTTGGAGCCTGCCCGTTTAAGCTGTACATATTCGGAAATTATATCTTCGATGTTACAGCGATATTTTATTTCCTCAATAATTTCAGACGATATCATTATGTATCAGTCCCCTCAATTAATACCGCTCCATGTGTTGGGAATAAAAAGCTGCTTATAGATGCTAATTGCGTGTCTGTCGGTCATTCCGGATATAAAATCCGTGACCACTCTTGGAATAGGCTCACTCTCGCACAGTGCAAGGTAAGACCCCGGCATCTGCTCGGGATGCTTCACAAAATGCTCAAACAGTCTTACGATAAGCCCTACCGCCCTTTCCTCCTCGGCAAGTACATGGGAGCTGTAATATACCTTTTCGAAAAGGAAATCCCGAAGCTCGTCAGTGGCCTCTTTGATATCAGGCTCCATGGAAATTTCATTCCGGTCATAGCTTGCCCTTACCACGCTTGTGACCATGGTATTGATTCTCGCCGAATGATTTGCGCCGAGAATTTTATGAAGCTTTTCGGGAATTTCGGATTCATGTAGGATCTCCGCTCTTACAGCATCGTCGATGTCATGATTTATATAGGCAATACGGTCGGCAAATTTTACTACTCTGCCCTCAAGGGTTGAGGCGAGATGGTCGCCCTGATGATTTACAATGCCGTCGCGGACCTCCCAGGTTAAATTCAGCTTTTCAAGCTTTTCAACCACCCGAAGACTCTGATCATAGTGAGTAAACTCCGGCCAGCAATAGCGGCGCAGTGCCTTTTCTCCGATATGCCCGAATGGGGTGTGCCCGAGGTCATGTCCAAGCGCCGCCGCTTCACAAAGGTCTTCGTTAAGCCTAAGTGCACGGGCGATGGTACGAGCAATCTGCGTAACCTCCAGTGTGTGTGTGAGTCTTGTGCGGTAATGCTCTTCTTCCGGTGCCAAAAACACCTGTGTCTTGTGCATCAGCCGTCTGAAGGATTTTGAATGGATGATCCTGTCCCTGTCACGCTGAAACTCGGTACGTACCTCAGATTTTTCAATAGGCACTTCTCTGCCCTTTGAATTGCCTTCTCTGAAAGCATACTGTGACATATTACTCTCCGCGGATTTGCGGATAAATTCGGCTATGTTTTTTACTCTGTCGGAATTTGCTCCGCTGTCTTGCATCGGCATCGCTCCTTTGGAAAATTATATAGGTTATACTCCGATCGGTTCCGCACCTCACAGTAAAAAGTAATGGCGGATTCGCTGTAAATCCCCAATTTGTGTCGCTTTGCGACAAAGACTGCGGTGAGATGTGTCGTGTCTATACTTATACATAGTATATTATATCATAAGTTATTGTCAAAAATCAAGCCTTTTACGCAATTTTACTGTTTTTTATCAAAAAATTTACCCGTGGTTTTTATTTACCCATTTTAAAAAATAATCATATCAGCTTTTGGTTGACAACGACCGAAAAATCTGATATAATAATACTTGTGATAGTATAGTTTAAAATTCTCACGGAGGATTAAATGTCGGGATTCGATAGCTTTCTCGGAAATGAGCAGCTCATAAAACGGCTGAAAAATGACATCACGAATAAAAACCTCTCCCATGCATATATAATCGAGGGCGGTGCCGGATACGGAAAACGCACGCTCGCAAGGCTTATTTGTCAGGCTATCTCCTGTGGGTCGAAAGATCCGCCCTGCATGGAGTGTACCGTTTGTGACAGAATTTCACGTTCACAAGCACCGGATATCATAACCGTAGAGGCAGAGCATGACCGGGTATTTTTAGGTGTTGACATAATACGAAAGCTCCGAGAGGATGCCTATTTTGCCCCCATTGAATTCCCGAAGAAGATCTATGTGTTTCCGTCAGCGGATTCCATGAATCCTCAGGCACAGAACGCACTGCTTAAGATTCTGGAAGAACCCCCCAGCCACGTAATGTTCCTGCTTTTATGCGAAAATTCCGACGGACTTCTTGACACCATAAAGAGCCGTGCGCCGACACTTCGTCTTGAACCTCTTCCCGGTGACACGGTTATGAGATATTTGAAATCCGCAGGTGCAGTCACTGACGACACTGACGAAGAATCTCTCGGCGCAGTGGTCAAGCTGTCAGGTGGAAGCATCGGAAAGGCACTCTCCCTCATATCCCAGGGTAAGTCCTCAAGGCTCCTTGAACTGTACCGCAAAGCAGAAAAGTACATTAGACTTTTAGCAAATCGAAAAACCGCCGGGGACGAGCTTGAATTTTATGAATACGCTTCGAGGCTTGTCACCCAGAAAAGCCGCGACGACGGAGCTAAAATTTACTCTCTCACTGCAGATGCGGTCCGCGACCTCATAAATGTCAAGCTCACATCGTCACCGAATTTAATTTTCTTCACGTCCGAGAAAGAAGCGGAAGATTTGTCAAACGAATTTTCAATAGGCAGTCTTATGAAGCTTGCCGCAATTCTTTCCGATACGGCAGCCTCTCTCGAAACAAATGTAAATCTGAATCTGACACTTATAAAAGCCGCCTCAGCCGTGGCAAAGGTGACTCGATAACAATACAAATCCCCCAAGAAAGGATAATCACAGTATGGAAAACAGCGATAAAAACCAATCGGGAGCGTCCGGTGGAAACAATCACCGCCGCAGACCCTATTATAAGCATAACCGTCACCGCAGACCTGCGGGAAACCGAAAGGAAAACCGTGAGTCCGCACCCGAGCTGCAAAGTGTGGCACTCAGCGACATAAATGTTGATTCCGATACCGTTTCCTCCGGCGTAAGTCAAACCGAATATACCCTTATCGCCGGCGAGAATAAGAATGAAGAAGCGGAAATTCTCGAAGAGATCAATTCCGTCACCGAAAGTGAAGCGGAAGCCATGGAAAGCTTGCCGGAAGAGGCTGTAATACCGGCAGAAAGCGGCGAGGATCTGCAAAAATACGAAATTATCGGCGTACGTTTCAAAAATGCCGGAAAGATCTACTATTTTGACGCAAATTCCATGACTTTTTCAAAGGGCGATTCTGTAATAGTGGATACCGCGCGCGGTATCGAATTCGGAATATGCGAAATTTCAAACAAATTCGTTACCAAGCGTGACATCGTACTGCCTCTCAGAAACGTAGTAAGGAAAGCCACCTCCGAAGATATATCCCGTCATGAGCTTTGCCTTGCTCACGAAAAAGAGGCAGCGGAAATTTTTACGCAGAAGATTGCCGAGCATAAGCTTGGTATGAAATTCATTGATGTTGAATACTCCTTTGACGGCTCCAAGCTCCTTTTCTATTTTACTGCCGAGGGGCGCGTGGACTTCCGCGAGCTTGTCAAGGATTTGGCTTCCGTGTTCCGTATCAGAATTGAGCTTCGCCAAATCGGTATCAGAGATGAAACGAAGCTTCTTGGCGGAATCGGACTTTGCGGCAGACCCTTCTGCTGTAAGACCTTCCTGCCCGACTTCGTTCAGGTTTCCATCAAAATGGCAAAAGAGCAAAATCTCTCTTTAAACTCACAAAAGATCTCCGGAGCCTGCGGCAGACTCATGTGCTGCCTAAGATACGAATATGAAACCTACCAGGAGGAGATCAAAAAAACGCCAAAAGTCGATCAGATTGTATCAACTCCCGACGGTGACGGAACCGTTATCGAGGTTCAGCCTCTTGCCGGACTTATAAGAGTCCGCTTCGGTGCAAAAACCGATATGCTTCCCACAAAGGTATACCATCGCGATGACGTAAAAGTTATCGGCGGGAAGGGCGTAAAACCGCCAGAACAGGCGCAGTGATCTGTTATATGCAGAACATTTGTGAACGGTTTATTAATTTTATAGCAAACTATTGCATTTTGCAGCTATTAGTGCTATAATAGATTCTGTAAAAAAATCTTAATTATGGAGGTGTGTTTAGAATGGCATACAAAATTTCCGATGATTGCATCGCTTGCGGCGCTTGCGCAGACGAATGTCCCGTTAGTTGCATTGCAGAGGGCGATGGCAAGTTTGTAATTGATGCAGATGAGTGCATCGAGTGCGGAGCTTGTGCAGGTGTTTGTCCTGTTGATGCGCCCAAGGCCGAATAATCTCAAATATATGAGAGGGACTGCCTATTCGGCAGTCCCATTTTTTATAACACTTATCAAGGAGAAAGTTTGCAAGATAAATCTTTCAAACCGTGTTTTGTAGCTTACCTTTCAATTTGTGAAAGATTTTGCTGTGCAAACCAGCCCCTATTCCACAGAAAGGAAACTTTTGCTACGCAAAAGTCATGGTCATAAAAATGACAATTACCTATACCGTCGGTAATTCCCTTTACATAAACATAACCAATCGCTGTTCCAACGCCTGCGATTTCTGTGTCCGCTCCCACGGCGAGGAGCTATACGGCGACCTTTGGCTTGACAGAGAGCCCACAAAGGAGGAAATACTCGAAAATGTCCTCTCCCGCGATTTATCTGCTTTCGATGAGCTTGTGTTCTGCGGATACGGCGAGCCCACCGAAAGACTTGACGACATGCTGTGGGTATGCCGCAAATTAAAATCAGAAAAGAACGTAAAGATTCGCCTTAACACCAACGGTCACGCCGACCTTATTAATGAACGGGACACAACACCTGAATTTAAGGGATGCTTTGATTCCGTTTCCATCAGCCTTAACTGTGCGGATGCCGAAAGCTATCAGGCAGTTTGCCACTCCAGATACGGAGAAAAATCCTTTGATGCACTTATCACATTTGCAAAGAATCTTAAGAAATACGTTCCTTCCGTAAAATTCTCCGTAGTCAGAGGTTCAATTCCGGATAAAGATATAGCTACCTGTCAGCTCATCGCCGACAATGCGGGAATCCCTCTGCGCATACGGGAAATGCTTTAGGCTAAAACCAATCCTCAACCGAAATCTCCTGCCACAAATCTTTAAGATATGCCTTGTGACTCTTATAATCGGGGCAGAATCTTCGCACCTCATTCCAGAATTCCGTCGAATGATTAAAATGCCGCATGTGGCACAGCTCATGGATGATTATATATTCGATTGCTTCCCTTTTTGCCATTATCCCATACCACGAAAAATTCAAGGTGCGTCTTCGTGAGCAGCTTCCCCAATGAGTCTTGGCAGAGTTTATTTTCACCGACTCTGCATGAAGCCCCATAACCGCGGATATATCGTTAACCCGTGCTGTTATATATTCTTTTGCAAATTCTTTATAGGCTCTTACTGCCAAGTCTTTAAGAGCCCTTTTGTTTTCTCCTGCTGGAACTGACGGAAGGTAAAATGTCGTCCCATCAAAAAATGGCTTGCTCCCTTTTCCCTCTATCACCGGGTACATAGAGCCGAGACATCGCAATACTCCGCCGTAATCAATAGAAAATTTAGATATCGCTTCATTACGATTCCGTATTCTTTCACATTCCTCGCCGATTTTTTCGGCATAGGGCGAAACAATTTTCCGAAGCGCTAAAATTGAAATCCTGTACGGTGCAAGGATCTCTCCCACCCCATCTGCGGCGGCACGGATTCCAACCGTTCGCCTCGCCGAGCGCTTGATTCTGAAGTAAACGCCGGATATAGTTATATCTTCCATTTTACTGCTTTTCGCCATCAAGGGCAGCCATTCTTGAAAACTCGCACCCACAGAAATTCTGTCTGTAAAGTCCGTATTCCCTGGATAGCTCGATGGAGCGCTTGTACCCTTCCCGTTTTTTGAAATCCGATGGAAGATAGGCAACGCCGTATTTCTTCGACATCTCATCC
>JAZRPJ010000098.1:0-7604 GCA_045649205.1 Candidatus Flemingiibacterium sp. | reverse complement strand
TGGGAGCTCTAATTGTCTTCCTAAGACCGCTTGGCCTCCGACTTAAACAATTGTGTGAGGATGCTCGCCGTCGGAGGGACGGAGAAGCTTACCGGCAGTAGGGCCTGCCGCATTGGTAAGACGCTCAAATTCGAGAGATGTGATTACGTCCTTACTCTGGCTGTAAGCGAACTCATCGAACTTCTCCATAGATATGGGGTTAAAGCCGGTTGCGGCAACGATTGCACCGTATTTTTCTTCTATGTATTCGTCCTTGGCGTTGTAATCGATAGCACCGGCGGTGCAGACCTTCGCGCATACACCGCATTTGCCGGTTTTAAGCATGGTGCAGTAGTCTGCGTCGATGGTAGCCACCTTCGGCACGGCTTGGGCGAAAGGAATATATATAGCACGACGGTTGTCCATGCCGAGGTTAAACTCATTGGGGACTTTCTTCTGGGGACATTTTTCAGTACAGAGTCCGCATCCAGTACAGATGTCTTCCTTAACATAGCGTGCTTTTCTCTTGATGGTAACATCGAAATTACCAACGAAGCCCTTTACATCGGTGACCTCGGAATAAGAGAAAATACGGATCTTGTCATTTTGTGCCACATCAACCATTTTAGGTGTAAGGATACAAGCAGCGCAGTCGAGGGTAGGGAAAGTTTTGTCAAGCTGTGCCATCTTGCCACCGATGGTGGGCTTGGTTTCTACAATATCAACGGGGAAGCCGGCATCGGCGATGTCGAGAGCGGTCTGAATACCTGCGATACCGCCGCCGATAACCAACGCGCGCTTGGTTACGGGAGATTCGCCGGGAGTTAAAGGTGTGTTGAGATTGACCTTTGCAACTGCGGCTTTACCAAGGATAATTGCCTTTTCTGTACCGGTAGCCATATCCTTGTGGATCCAGGAACACTGTTCACGGATGTTGGCAATCTCCACCATGTATGGGTTAAGACCTGCGGCGGCAGCCGTTTTGCGGAAGGTAGCCTCGTGCATACGGGGAGAGCAGGAGCAGACCACGATGCCGGTGAGCTTATGCTCTGCGATGGCGTCTTTTATGATATCCTGACCTGCCTGCGAGCACATATATTGATAGTTGGTGGAATATACAACGCCCGGCTCGCTTTTAAGAGCCTCGGCAACGGCGGCAACATCCACCGTGCCGGCGATGTTACTTCCGCACCAACATACAAATACTCCGATTCTTTGCATATCTTATGTAGATCCTTTCTTTAAAAGTTAAGGCTTATTTAGCGTATTTACGAAGCGCGGACATAACCGCCTGCTGTGGGAGATCCTCGTCAAGAAGAGCGGTGATCGCTTCGGGGGTCATATGGTTTGCGCCCTTTTCACGGATTACCGACAGACGCACAGCCTCAATAAGCTTTGAGGGACCGACGCCTCTCGGACAGCGTTCCGTGCAGGCAAAGCAGGTGAGGCATTTATAGATAGAATCGGATGCGAGAAGCGGCTCAAGCTCTCCCGATTCAACCATTGACACGAACTGATGGGGATGATATTCCATCTCACCGTAAGCCGGGCAAGTAGCGGAGCATTTGCCGCATTTCATACACTTTCTCGGATTGACGCCGCTTATTTTGAGGATGGTTTCACGGCGAAGGGCTTTTTTATTCTCCATGACTTGAATCCTCCTTTAAGCCGAGAGCTTCGGCGAGAAGCTCGGTGAAATACAAAACGGGAAGCTTGCTGCCGTTTCTCATAAGGTTGTAACGGCAGAGGGGGCAAGCGGTCACGATCATGTCAGCGCCGTGATTTGCCGCACTGTCTGAAACTTTATTGCTCTTTTTCTTCGCGGATTCTGCATCCTCAAGGACAACGTAACCGCCGCAACATTCATTTCTTGCAGGGTAGATTACCGGCTCGCCGCCGAGGGCACGGATCAAGTCTTCGATGATCTTGGGATTTTCGGGATCGTCCATTGCCAGTACATTTGAAGGGCGGAGAAGCAGACAGCCGTAGTAAGCGGCAATCTTCTTGCCTGCAAGCGGCTTCTTAACCGCTTCGGCTACCTTGTCGAATCCGATATCATCGCGGAGCATCTCAAGATAATGGATAACCTTCGCCTCGCCATTATAGGGAGAGGGGGCATCCTTTTCTTGCGCCATGTAATTGTTCAAGCGCAGGGTGAAATCGGGATCGCTTTTTATCTGTTCATTTGTCTGCTTAATTACGTTGTGGCAAGCGGAGCATACGGTGACGAGTGCTTGACCGCGGTCCCGCGCGGCAATAAGAGCGCGCACAGCAGGGAGCTTTGTTGCGATTTCGTCCTTCGCCGAGGAGAAAACACCGCCGCAGCACTGCCAGTTATCCGGCTCGCAGATATCCACTCCGAGAGCCTCGGCAGAAAGACGGGCATATTTGTCAAGATCTTTTGCCTTGGTCCTGAGGGTACATCCGGGGTAATAGGTGATCTTCATTTTTCGGGGGATTCCTTTCTGTGGAATTTATGAAATGTGGTTAACACATTTCTTCGGGATGGAATACTTCGTCAAATTTTTCCGCTGTGAGGAAGCCAAGCTCCACGCAGGCTTCTTTAAGGGAAATGTTGTCTTTATAAGCTTTCTTTGCTGTCTTTGCCGCGTTTTCGTAGCCGATGTATGGGTTGAGCGCGGTGACAAGCATAAGAGAATTATGGAGATTGTGATGCATCTTTTCGCGGTTTGCGGTGATTCCTACAGCACACTTAAGGTCGAAGGAAACAATCGCCTCGGCGAGAAGTCTTGCAGACTGGAGGAAATTGTACGCCGCAACGGGCATGAACACGTTAAGCTCAAAGTTGCCCTGGGATGCCGCCATACCGACAGCAACATCGTTGCCCATGACCTGAACGGCAACCATAGTAACCGCCTCGCACTGTGTGGGGTTAACCTTACCGGGCATGATGGAAGAGCCGGGCTCATTTTCGGGAATAAAGATTTCTCCAAGGCCGTCACGGGGACCGGATGCCAGCCATCGTACGTCGTTGGCAATCTTCATCATGTCGCAGGCGGTAGCCTTGATTGCTCCGTGAGCGAATACAAGCTCGTCCTTGGATGTGAGGGCATGGAACTTGTTTGCCGCCGTTACGAAAGGTTTACCGGTAAGCTCGGATATCTTCTTTGCAACGAGAGTATCGAAGCCCTTCGGGGCGTTAAGTCCTGTACCAACAGCAGTGCCGCCGAGAGCAAGCTCATAAAGAGGCTTTACCGCGAGGGTGAGAAGCTCAACGTCCTTTTCGAGAGATGAGCGCCAGCCGCTGATCTCCTGGCTGAATTTAATGGGAGTTGCATCCTGGAGGTGGGTACGTCCGGACTCTACGATGCCCTCGTTTTCCTTTTCGAGGCGTACGAGGGTGGCGATAAGCTGACGTACAGCGGGAAGAAGCTTATCTTCAATTGCCACTACCGCGGAAATGTGCATTGCGGTAGGGAAGGTGTCGTTACTTGACTGCGACATATTAATGTCGTCGTTGGGGTGAGTCAGCTCAGCACCTGCAATCTGATTTGCACGGTTTTTTATAACCTCGTTGGCATTCATGTTGGACTGTGTACCTGTGCCGGTCTGCCATACAACGAGAGGAAAATGCGCATCAAGCTTGCCTTCGATAACTTCATCGCAGGCGGTGGAGATCGCGTCTAACTTTTCCTTTGTCATCTTTTCGGGCTTAAGCTCGTGGTTGGCGAGAGCCGCCGCTTTCTTGAGGATACCGAAAGCTTTGATGATTTCCTTCGGCATGGTTTCAATACCGACGCCGATCTCAAAGTTCTCGCGGCTTCTCTGGGTCTGTGCCGCCCAAAGACTGTCTGCCGGAACTATCATTTCGCCCATTGAGTCATGTTCGATTCTGTATTCCATATATATGTATTCCTTTCTATTAAATAGAAATATTTTTCATTGTTTCTCGGAGGCATTTTGCACTGTAATGAAGCTTGTCGATCTCATCGTCGGTCATGGGGATGAGGATCTTACCGTGTGCGCCCTCTCTTCCGACGATGGCGAGAACGGAGAGGCAGACATCGTCGATTCCGTATTCGCCGTGCATCATTGTGGAAACTGTCATTGTAGTGTCGATACCGGAAAGCAGGCACTTTACGATATGGCAGACTGACACGGAAACCGCATAGAAGGTGGCACCCTTTCTTTCGATAACGCGGGCACCGGATTTACGTACATAATCTTCAAGGTTGCCGTAATCAAGCTCGGGATAGAAGCCGTCGGTGTTTACCATAAGATTTTCGCA
Source organism: Candidatus Flemingiibacterium sp. (assembly GCA_045649205.1). Lineage (GTDB taxonomy): Bacteria > Bacillota > Clostridia > Oscillospirales > CAG-272 > Flemingiibacterium. The sequence continues at coordinate 3,376 of JAZRPJ010000098.1, read as the reverse complement.
GTCCTCAAGTGGGACGTTGGAGATATTGGCAACAGACCACGGTATAAACGAGGAGTCGCCGTGCTCGCCCATAACGTAAGCGTGTACGTTCTGCTGATTTATGCTGTAATATTCCGCAAGACGGGAACGAAGACGCGCGGTGTCGAGGATCGTACCCGAGCCGATAACTCTCTGTTCGGGAAGACCGGAATATTTACAGAATGCATATGTGAGGATATCAACGGGGTTCGAAACGATTATGTAGTTTGCATCGGGCGCATATTTAACGATTTCTGGGACGATGGTCTTGATGATGTTTACGTTTGTCTGTGCAAGGTCAAGACGGGTCTGACCGGGCTTACGGGCGATACCTGAGGTGATGATTACCACATTAGAGCCTTGTGCATCGCGGTATGAGCCTGCGTAGATAGAGCAGGGGTTGCAGAAAGGAGTACCCTGACGGATATCGAGAGCTTCGCCGAGTGCCTTTTCGTTATTGACGTCGATCATGACAATTTCGGAAACGAGTCCTGTTACGGTCAGAGTGTAAGCGATGGTAGAGCCGACGCTGCCGGTGCCGATTATGGTGACTTTATTCATGATTTGTTCTTCCTTTTCAGATTTTGATTTTGAATAGCTGTGAATCGGTTCAATTTGATGGATTGTTACAATACTACCTGTATTATAATTATATCACTGATCGACAAAAAAAGCAATATGTTTTTGTCAACAAAAGATTCATAGCTTACACGAAAATAATGGGTAAAAGTGCATGATAAAACTTTAACAAAGCCAAAAGTTCACAAAAGTTCACCGCCGCAGAATCAATCTGCGGCGGTGTCCCTTATCCCCTGAATCCGTAGGGGGGGTTATGTGATTCTTTTAAGACTTCACAGCTAAGGAATATGTTTCCGAGCATTTTGTATCTCACAAGATGCGAGGGAAGGAGAGTATATTCATCAGCGAAAAGCTGTACGGTGATGTAGGCAATTTCGCCGTCCATGGTAATGTCTGTGACCTTATACGCACACTGTGAGCCGCGAGTGTCCCAATAATCGAATCTGTCGGCTACCGGGTCATAAACCGCTTTGTCGAGATAAGCATTCAGTTCCGAATAGCCCTCGCTTAAATCCCTTATATCCTCAATGGCAAACTGAATATACAGCATTTTTTTGAAATTGTCAAGATTCAGTACTTTGCCCTCGGATGAGTATTTGAACGCCAGGTAAGATGCCGGAATCAGCACATTCGTGGTATCCCACTTGCCGTGACTCGGAATATTCCAGATCTGGGTAGCGGCGAAGAAGGTTTTCAGCTCACGGTAGGAAAGGGCTTCGCTGTTCTCAAGCGGCTCTTCCGGCTCGGTATCATGGAGATAAACATCGTATGTAAGGTCGATTATCTTTGAATACTTTCCGGCAGGCAGGCTTTCTGGCATGGAGTCGCCGGTGACGGTAAATTCCAGATGCAGAGTGGGGGCGTAGAGCTGTACGTCTGCCATTCGTGTAAGCCGATATTCGCTGATGCCAAGACCGTCAAATTCGGGGATTCCTGACTCACCGCTGAGGAGCGTATGAAGGAGATCGTAGCACTTTTCGTGATATATTCCGTCATAGTTGAAGTCTTCCCAATCGTCAAGGGATGTAATTGACATTTCAGTCGGCGCTGTAAATAATCCGGGGTAAGCCTCGTCGGTGTATTCCGAAGGAGTGACTCTTGTTGCGACCACTCCTAATCCGTAAACATCGTTGAATTGCAGGTAATATTTGTGCCCCTTGTTTGTAAGCTCAACAAAGACCAGACAGCCGTTGCCGTACTCGTTGCTCGCATGGGCATAGATCGGTACAGCCGTGTCGTACTTGCACTCTTCCGGCACTTTGGCATCGAAATTTTGCCATATCGGCTTATCGTAACTGCGATAGTATACGGCAAAATCATTTCCTACCGTGCAGAAGTAGTAGCAGTATCCGTTTGTTTTCAGGTGGAACAGCACTTCTGCATTTTCGTTTGGAATCTCATCATAGTAGTTGATGGGATGGAAGCGACCTCGTGCCAGGTTATTGTCATTTGCCTTTTCGGTGTCGATATGATCCCATACAAAGCTTACTTCTTTTTTGCCTGTTTCAATGGCGTTTGCATTTACGGCGATCTCATGAGCGTATCCTCTGTATTGAACGTCATACACTTCACCGTCCTTGTATTCGAATCTGACGGTGAGAAGTACATTAAAATCGTCGAGATAGAGAATATCAATTATAGTCCCCTTACTGTACTCCGAGGTCATTGGATCAAGCTCTGTTTTTATTACCCCGTAACGACCGTCAGCGGTCTTCCTTGAATAGTAAATTACGGGATTATCCTCCTCCGTATCGAGGATGTGGAACATTTTGTCGTCACCCCACGGGGAGATGGAGAGAGGTTTGCTCATTCCCGGCAGCGTAAATAAACGTGGGTCATCGGTGTAATAAAGCTCAATTCCTTCCACATATTTGTTGCCGTAATGGTTGGGCAGGTGACCGAGAAGATTTACAACCTCCTCTGTGGGTACAATACCTCTGTATTCAAAGGCTTCAAGGGGAGATCTTTCACCCCATCCGGTATTGTCGAAGGCTACATAAAAGACTTCCGTACCTTTCGTGAGCTTCAAGTAAAATACAACCTCGGCACTACCGCCGCCGCCCGTCGCGGCAATGGGGAGTACGGTGTCATATTCGAGGTCATCGGGGAGTTTCGCATCAACCGTTCCCGAAATTTTTCCGTTTTCCATGGAATAGTAAACCTTAAAATCGCTGTTCACGCGGTTATCGCTGCTCCGTGAACAGAAATAGAGATATGTGCCGGATTCCGCAGGGAAAGTAACATGATGGAAAAGGAATTTTTCCGGATATTCGTTAAATCTCTCGGCGTATTCGACGGGGTTAAAGCTGGATGCCAGGAATATGAGGGGTGAGCCTTCGGTGAAGGCTGCGCTGTCCGCATCGGTGCAGGTGAAAGCGATGAGATTGTCAACCTGCTGCAGCTTTCCGCGAACTTTATGATACGTAACTCTATAATTATCGGTAGTTCGCTCGGTGTGAAGGTCAAGGACTATTTCTCCCGTATTTTGGTCATAGGAGAAGGTTCCGAGATATCTTTCGCCCAGATCAGTACCGCTTACATAAGCAGAAATTATGATATAGTTTCCCTCATCTACGGTGATTCTGTAAGCCATCCTGTTACCGTCGGATGCACCGTCGTAATATGCCTCGGTATCATACCGACCTTCGGGAATTGTCCCCTTGTAAGCGTAGGAATCCGCCGCAGGGAAGAGGAGAATGTTGTTCTGGAATCTTCCACAGTAAGTGATGCTTCCGTTTTCAGTCACGACCTTGAATGTTTCATATTCGGCGATTTCCGT
>JAZRPJ010000097.1:0-10656 GCA_045649205.1 Candidatus Flemingiibacterium sp. | reverse complement strand
CAACTTCCTTTCTTCGGGTTGGTGCTGGCAAAAAGAAGCTTCGCTCATACCCACAAAATGCAAAATCAAGTCCCCGGTATCGGGGACCTAAAATGGTGTACGGAAATATTGTAACAGAAGCAAGCAAAAAAATCAATAGGTTTTTGGAAAAAACTCTATTTTTTTCGCGATTTTTCATGAGAATTTCCGATTTTCTTGATTTTTTCTGCAAAAAATTCAAAAAAACCGTCCGAAAGCTCTTAAAATCTCTTTTTTCGAACGGTTTTTCTCTGTTTTATAAAGAAATTATGCTTCGCCCTCAAAAGGCTTCCACTCTGCCATAAGTGCAAGGGCACAGTTAACGCCGTCAAGACCTGCACTGGTGATTCCGCCGGCATATCCGGCGCCCTCTCCGCAGGGATAGAGATTATCTGCATGAGTGCTGGCGAATCCGTCGCCTCGAAGGATTCTGACGGGGGACGAGGTCCTTGTTTCAACGCCGGTAAGGACAGTATCAGCAGCATCAAATCCGCGCATACGTCCTCCGAATTTGCGGAATCCTACCTTAAGCATATCCGTCACAAATCCCGGCAGAATCGCCGAAAGGTCGCAGATGGTATATTTCCCGTCACGGTAGGTGGGAATGACCCGGGTAGGTTCACTGAATCCCGATGTCTTCCCTTCAAGGAAATCACCGAGGGTTTCCACCGGCGCGAGATAACTGCGTGTTCCGTCATCCGCCGCTGTAAAGGCACGCTGCTCGAGACTCCGCTGAAATTCCACGCCATCACGCCAGCCTCCGCCTACGTCCTCGGGGAATACAGACACGGCAATTGCGGCATTGGCGTTTCTGCCGTCACGGGCATATCTGCTCATGCCGTTGGTGACGATACCACCATCCTCGCTGGCACTCGCCATGACCTCTCCGCCGGGACACATACAAAAGCTGTACACGCCCCGTCCGTTATCCGAGGCAATCCCTGTAACGCTCTCACGGTAGGACAGCGAATATTCCCCTGGGGGAAGTATCCGTTTTCCGTTTTTGTCGGTATATTTCACCGCATCTCCGTATAACATACGGTCAATATCCTCCTGCAGGTGCTCCGCACGGACTCCCACAGAAAAGGGCTTGAGAAGCAAGGTGAATCCTCGCTCCGCCAGCATATCGTAGGTATCACGGGCACTGTGTCCCACAGCTAAGATCAAGGTGTCGACGGGAATTTCATACTGTCCGCTTCCGTTTTTAAGCTGCGCTGACATAACCTTACCGTTCTGCACCTTTAAATCAGTGAGCTTCGTATTATAGCGTATCTCGCCGCCGAGGGAAATGATTCTCTCTGCAATTCCGTCTACCACCGAAAGCAGTCGGTCCGTTCCCACATGGGGCTTTGCAAGCCACTGTATCTCCTCCGGTGCACCAAACTCAACGAATCGCTTTAAAATATATGAGCATCGTGGGTCGTTGATTCTTGTCACAAGCTTTCCGTCGGAGAATGTGCCGGCCCCCCCCGCACCGAACTGAATATTGGTGTCGGTGTCAAGTTTGCCCGTGGCGATAAATTCATCAACCTTGCGGCTTCGCTCTTTTACATCGCTTCCCCGTTCGGCAACGATAGGGCAATATCCGTTCTCCGCGAGAAGAAGCGCCGCAAACATCCCGGCAGGTCCAAATCCCACTATCAAAGGCCGATACGAAAGCTTATTGGTTCCATAGGACACATCAAGCGCCGTGTCTTTTACAATATCCACGTCAGAAAGTGATGTCAGCTTTTCAAGCTTTTTTTCGCTTATCTCACATTCAATATTTACAGAGGCAACAAAGTACGGCATATCCTTACCGCCTCGCCGTCTTGCATCAATGGAGCGCTTATGAAGTGCCGCCGACAAGCATTCAGACGCCTGTATACCGGCACGACGACACGCCGCTTTGAAAAAATCTTCAAGCGGCGTGGTGATCGGAAGTTTTATGTTTTTTACAATTATCTGTTTTCTCATTCTACAGTTACATCCACAGTATATTCGCCGACTTCGTAAACACTGTCAGCAAGTGCCTTTGTTACAGTTATGGAAACGGGGACCTCATATACTCCGGGTGTGCTTGGGCAAGCACCAAGATCGATCTGTGCCGTAACATTGTTTGAAGTGAGCAGTGCCAAAGAGGTCTTTGTTCCGCGGAATGTGACGCTTATTCCGGAATCATGAGAATACTCGATGCCGTTGGGGTTAAGCCTTACAAAATTGGTTATGACAACTTCACGGGTTTCCGTATTCTTGTGGGTGATGCTGATGGTCACCGAATTGTTTCCGCTGACATTTTCCACATTTTTCGGCATTGGCACTGACATATTCATTACGGTATCGCCCTCAATGGTTTTTTCGTCGATTTGTATGGGTATCTCGTTTATGCCAGCCAATCTGTCCGGGTCACCTTTAATGCGTACAGAGGAAGGTGATACGGTAACATCTACGTTTGAGTCATTATAGTAGCCGTGTACATAGTCAATCTTTATAGGCACTTCCTTAAAGGTGTATACCGGGATCAGAACGAGAACTTCGTTTTTCTGCAGTTTGACATAAGGGTTATTTATAACCGCTCCGTCTTTTCCGATAAGTTCAAGAATACCCGTAGATGTCATAGTACGCTCAATTCGACCAAGCTCAAGCAGAACATTGGCGTGGTCTATCTTATTAAGCTCTGATTCCGGACCGGTCACTATCACCGTTTTAAAGCTGGGCTCCGGTGTGCCCATGGAGTAGGTGGACTCAATGGAATACCGCGTTTCAACTTGAACGGGAACACTCACAGATATGCTCTTGTCTGCATACACCCGAATGATATTCACGGACCTTCCTATCACATTTACCCCTTTTGGCGTATCGACCATAATATTGAGAGTATGCTCTCCGGATTCAGTAATCTCACTGACATCAACATAAGCGGTTACATCGTCTGCACTGATTCTGTCCACATCGGAGCGTGCGCCCTGAAGGGTAAGGTTTACCGTATAGTCATAGCCGCTTATTACGGAAAGACCAAGGTTCGATTCGAGGGTTTCTGCACCGCGTACCACGACCTCAACATTTTCAAGAACCTTTTCCTCAATGGTTGTATTAGTGCCGACAACGTAAAACCACAGAACAACAGCGGCAAGCACACAAAGTACCTTCGCCGCTATATTTTCAAATCTGCCGGCTTTGGTCCGGTAATCACCGCCCACATTTTCCGCAGACTGCTTATTCGCCTCGGAGCTTTGTTCGATGTTTTTATCTTCGTTCATACAGTTCTCCATTCTTACGTCAAAATTCGCTTTCAAGGGCTTTTAAGAAACAAAATTTACTTTTTGTCTCCGTCGAAATGCTTTGCGATTCTGCCAAGTCCGCCTTTTTTGGGAGTTTTTTCGGCATCTTCTTCAGGAATCAGCAGACTTGAAAGTTCCTTTTTCAGAGTGTTGTAGCTGAAATTGCGCTTGAGGTGACCTTCAAGAGCAACCGAAATCGTTCCCGTTTCCTCGGAAACCACCACAACCACCGCATCACTGTTTTCACTCATGCCGATTGCAGCACGGTGACGTGTTCCGAGGTCCTTGATTATATCGTCATTTGTTGAAAGCGGCAGGAAGCATCCGGCGGAATGGATCCGGTTGTTTCGCACGATCATTGCACCGTCATGAAGCGGTGCTTTGTTAAAGAATATATTCCTTATCAGGAATGCGGTCACATTTGCGTTTATAAATGTACCGGTTTTCGTGATATCCCCCAGCTTTGTGCCGCGCTCGATCACGATAAGAGCACCGGTCTTGTCAAGGGACATATCGCAGGCCGCCTGGGTAATTTCGGCGATTGCCTGCTTTGTCTGGGTTACATTTCCGGTCTTTGCCTCGCCGATATTCCGCAGACTCTTAAGGGGCTCTGCACCGACCTTTTCCAGGGCTGAACGAAGCTCCGGCTGGAAAACGATGATAATGGCGATGATTCCCACCTGGAAGAAGTTCGTAAGAAGGAATCCGATGGCGTACATATCGAGAATTTCGCTGAGCAGCAGAACGAGGAGCAAAATAAGAATACCCACCGCAAGCTTTCCTGCCCGGCGTTCTCTTATAAATTTATACAAATAGTAAAACACAAATGACACAATAGCAATATCGATTATATCCGTGATGGATATATTTGAGAGAATGTTCCAAATTCCCGAGAGCATATTTGTAATATATTCCATAAGCACCAATTCCTTCTGTCGGATTAGGATACAGACAATAGATTCACCTTATATATATTGTATCACAAACACAGCCGAATTTCAAATGATTCACAAAAAATTAACTAAATTAATTCAACTTTTTTCATGATAGTAAATTTTGTACAATTTTGTTAGAAAAAAATCTCAATAAATTTTCAGAAATGTTCTTTTATTTCAGCTCATTTTATGATATAATATACTATGTATCGACAAAAGCTGATTTTTATGGTAAATGCAAATGATTAAATTACTTAAAAACATCGTCATCGTCTGCGGTCACTACGGCTCCGGAAAAACAAATTTCTCCGTAAATCTCGCCGTCCGTGCTGCGGATGAAGGAAAAAAGGTAACTCTCGTTGACCTTGATATTGTAAACCCATACTTCCGCGCGGCGGATAATGCAGCCGAGCTTGAAGCTATGGGAGTAAAATGCATCGTCCCCAATTTTGCTAACACAAATGTGGATGTACCCTCCCTGCCCCCGGCGGTGATGGGTGCCCTTGCGGCGTCAAATGAGGGTGACCGCCTTACAATTCTTGATGTGGGCGGCGACAACGGAGCCGTTGCCCTCGGAATGTACAACAGATTTCTCCCCGAGGGGAGCTATGATATGCTTTACGTCATAAACAAATACCGTCCGCTTACCGAGGAAGCGGAAGATGCCCTGTCGCTTCTTAGGGAAATCGAATACATGAGCAGACTTCGTGCAACGGGAATTGTAAACAACTCAAATCTGGGCGTCGAAACCGTGAAGGAAGACGTGGAAGCAACCGAAGAATGGGCACTCGGAATTGCAAAGGATTCTTCCCTGCCTCTCATCTTCACCTCTTTCCATAAAGGGCTCATGGATACCCCGGATGTGACAAATCCCTTTCCCATGGAGAATGCCACAAAGCAAATTTTTTAAAAAAGTCAAATAATGCGCCGCAATGCGGCAGAATGGAGTATATATGAACAAGGTTACATTTGACAAAGATTTATGTAAAGGCTGCGGACTTTGTGTTACCGTATGCCCGAAAAAGATCATCGCCCTTGACAGTGATACCCTTAATAAAAAAGGCTATCATCCGGCAGGCGTAAAAGAGATGGATAAGTGCATTGCCTGTGCAATGTGTGCGACCATCTGCCCCGATGTAGTTATCAAAGTAGAAAAAGATGTTTGATTAAGGAGAAAACAAATGGCTAACAAGGTACTTATGAAAGGTAACGAAGCTATAGCGGAAGCAGCTATCAAAGCAGGCTGTCTGCACTTCTTCGGCTACCCCATCACCCCCCAGACCGAAATTTCCGAATACATGGCAAAGCGTATGCCCAAGGTTGGCGGTCTTTGCCTCCAGGCAGAATCCGAAGTTTCCGCCATCAATATGATTCTCGGTGCGGCAGCTTCCGGTACTCGCTGCCTTACCTCATCCTCCTCCCCCGGAATCTCCCTTAAGAGCGAGGGTATCTCCTACATAGTCGGAAGTGACCTTCCCTGCGTAATCGTTAACGTACAGCGCGGCGGCCCCGGTCTCGGCGGTATTCAGCCCTCACAGCAGGACTATTACCAGTCCACCAAGGCTAACGGTCACGGCGACGAGCATCTTATCGTTCTCGCTCCCTCCTCCGTTCAGGAAATGGCACAGATGACCGGCGAGGCATTCGACCTTGCGGACATTTACCGCGCTCCCGTTATGATCCTTGCCGACGGTGCACTGGGTCAGATGATGGAGCCGGTTGACTTTGAAGCAGGCGCAAAGCGTGAGCTCCCCGAAAAGACCTGGGCAACCAACGGTACAGAGGGTAAGCGCAAGAAAAACATCATCAACTCCCTCTACATGAATCCCGTTGACCTTGAGAATTCCATTCATGCACGTTTCGAGCGTTATGCCGAGATCGCAGAAAAGGAAACTCGCTTTGAGGAATACAAGTGCGACGATGCGGATATCGTTATCGTTTCCTACGGTATCACCTCAAGAATCTGCAAGACCGCTATTGCGGCTGCCCGTGCAAAGGGCATCAAGGTTGGACTTTTCCGTCCCATTACCCTTTGGCCCTACCCTTCCGCACAGCTTGCAAAGCTTGCTGACACCGCGAAGCATTTCCTCGTATGCGAGCTTAACATGGGTCAGATGGTTGACGATGTTAAGGTTGCCACCGAATGTAAGAAGCCTGTTTCCTTCTTCGGACGCACAGGCGGCGTGATCCCCTCACCTAATGATGTCCTCGCTGAAATCGAGAATATCGCCGCAAACTTGAAATAATCGGAGGTCTACGAAAAATGGTAGTATTTGATAAACCGAAATCCCTCTCTCCCGTACCCTTCCACTACTGCCCCGGCTGTACTCACGGAATCGTACACAGACTTGTTGCCGAGGCTCTTGATGAGCTTGACATCTGCGGAAAGACCGTAGGTATCGCTCCTGTAGGCTGCTCGGTATTCGCTTACAATTACTTTGAATGTGACATGATCGAGGCGCCCCACGGACGCGCTCCGGCTGTTGCAACCGGCGTTAAGCGCACTCATCCCGACAATATCGTATTTACATATCAGGGCGACGGCGACCTTGCCGCTATCGGTACAGCGGAAACCGTTCACGTTGGTGCAAGAGGCGAAAATATCACAATAATCTTCATCAACAACTGTATCTACGGTATGACCGGCGGTCAGATGGCACCTACCACACTTCCCGGCCAGGTTACCACCACCTCTCCCTACGGACGTGACCGCAGAATCCAGGGCTCACCTATCCATGTCTGCGAAATGCTTTCCACCCTTGACGGCGTAGGCTATGCAGAGCGTGTTGCGGTAAACACCGTTCCCAACATCAAGAAGGCAAAAGCCGCGATCAAGAAGGCTTTCCAGAATCAGATCGACAAGAAGGGACTTTCCATCGTTGAAGTTCTCTCCACCTGCCCCACCAACTGGGGTATGAGTCCCGAAGCGGCTCTTGAATGGGTAAAGACTGACATGATTCCTTTCTATCCTCTCGGCGTTTATAAAGACACCGACGTTAAGGAACTCAATCCCACATCCACCAAGGAGGAGAACTGAAATGACATATAACATTCTTTTAGCCGGATTCGGCGGTCAGGGTATCCTTTTCGCCGGCAAGGCACTTGCAAAAATGGCAATGGATTCGGGGCTTCAGGTTTCCTGGCTTCCCTCCTACGGTCCGGAAATGCGCGGCGGTGCGGCAAACTGCTCCGTTATAATCTCCGATGAAGAAATCGGCTCTCCCCTGGTTGTCAACCCCGACATTCTCATCGCTATGAATCTTCCCTCTTTTGACAAATTCGAACCTGCGGTAGTGAAGGACGGTATCGTAATTTCCGACTCCACTCTCGTTCCGAAGGCTTCCGAGCGTTCCGACATCAAGGCATATTCCATCCCTGCAACTGCAATGGCATCCGATGCAGGTCTTACCGGTATGGCAAACGTGATCATCCTCGGTTATCTTCTGAAGCTTACCGGAATTTTCGAATATGACAGCTTCCTTGAGCATATGCTTGCAGGCATCCCTGCTTCCAAGGCGGCACTCATTGAGAAAAACAAAAAGGCTCTTGAAATGGGCTACAATTACGAAGCGTAAATAATATTTCGTGGGAGAAGCTTTCACTTGGAGGTTTCTCCCTCACTTTTTAAAGAATGGGAGGCGGCACGGTGATAACAGCGGAGGATAAGTTAAGATTCGAGGAATGCCGACGGAATGTCACATTAAATCCCGCAAGGCGTGACGGAATCGGTCGCCTTGGTGAGCGTACGCTCCACCAGATTTTGAAATACTATTTCGAGCCGGACGACAGCTTTCATGAGGTAAAAGTCGGAAGATACGTGGCTGATATTTGCAAAGGCGAAAATATAACAGAAATTCAGACCCGTGCCTTCCGTTCACTTCGGAGCAAACTCAAGGCTTATAGCGGCAAGTACCGTGTAAATGTAGTCTTCCCCATAGCGGTAAAAAAATATCTCTCCTGGGTTTCGCCGGAAACCGGCGAAATAATCTCCCGGCGAAGATCTCCTAAAAAAGGTCAGCCGTGGGATATGCTCTATGAGCTGTATGCACTTCGCCAGGATATGCCCCTTGATGGGGTGAAATTCACACTCATCCTCTGTGAGATGGAGGATTTCAAGCTCCTTTGCGGCTACGGCGAGGACAAGAAAAAACGTGCTCCACGATTCGAGCGGATCCCCACCGAACTCGTGGATGTCATCATCCTCGAAACTGCCGCCGATTACGGGAAGCTGATTCCACCGGTGCTTGGCGAAAGCTTCACCGCCACGGAATTTGCCAAGGCGGCGAAAATGACACGCCGTACCGCCGGTTATGCAATACAAACCCTCGTCAGCCTCGGAGTCATCGAGCATATCAGCACCAAAAAGCGGACGTATATTTACGGTCGGACATAGATATAGCAAAAGGAGCGGAATTTTACTTCCGCTCCTTATTTTCACTATTTCCAGCCCTCTGCATTGCTTCCCGTTTCATATGATTTTGTAGGCAGATACGGATAGATCCCAGCATCTTCTCCGTGCTTTCTTTCCCACGCACATTCAGGAACCCCCAAAATGGCCTCAAACTCCATTTGCCATATGCCGCTAACCTTGCCGGCTTTAACCTTCTCATAGTATTCTTCGCCGTTAATTAATGCACAGCACCGAGAATATAGAAAGCTATCATCCGAATGGGTATAGTACCTGCGAGCTTTTCTGAAGTTCTTTTTTGTATCCAATTCAAATAACAGCTCTGCCATAATCTCATTAAAGGAAAATATAGTCTCGTCCGGCTGCTGCGCCAAATACTCTATCAAGGGATTTAACACCTTGTCATCATCGCCCATTGCGTTCCAATCACAAGTAGTCATAATTACTTCAAAAAACTGTTTTCTGTTCATATAGTTAGCCTCCCAGTCATGCCCTTTTTATTTTCCAATCACATTATACCGTAAAGTAGTAAAAAAGTCAACACAGAATTTTCTTGCGCCGGACCCTTTCGTAGATTCGCACCAATAGAAAAACGCCGCCAAAGAGAATTCCTTGGTAGCGTTTTTGCTTTTCTCCACTGAAAATTCAGGGTATTATTTAGCAGTTACAGTAAGCTCTCCCTCTCCCCCGTCAAGACAGAGTACCGAGCCGTGGGAAAGTCCGCCTTTCAGAATCTCCTTGGCGATGAGAGTCTGGGCTGTGGACTGCAGGTATCTCTTAAGAGGTCTTGCACCGTAAACCGGGTCGAATCCGCCGTCAATAAGCAGAGTCTTCGCGCTGTCGGTAACCTCAAGTGTAATTCCTCTATCAGCGAGCCGGGATGACAAATCTGCGAGAAGATTATCCACAATTCCCTTGAGATTTTCTTTCGTCAGAGGCTTAAACATGATGATCTCATCAAGCCTATTGAGGAATTCCGGACGGAAGGATGCCCGAAGCTCTGCCATTGCCGCACCTCTTGCACCCTCGGAGATCTCGCCCGATTCGCCGATTCCCTCAAGGAGATAGGCGCTTCCAATGTTTGAGGTCAGAATGATGACCGTATTCTTGAAGTCCACCGTCCGTCCCTGGCTGTCGGTTACACGTCCGTCGTCAAGAATCTGCAGTAAAATATTGAACACGTCGGGATGCGCCTTCTCCACCTCGTCAAAGAGGATAACCGAATAAGGTCTGCGGCGGACGGCTTCCGTAAGCTGACCTCCCTCGTCGTATCCCACATAGCCGGGAGGTGCGCCGATAAGTCTTGACACACTGAATTTCTCCATATATTCGGTCATGTCGATACGTACCATATTATGCTCATCGTCGAAAAGGCACTGTGCGAGAGTCTTCGCAAGCTCGGTCTTGCCGACACCGGTAGGACCGAGGAAAAGGAAACTTCCGATAGGTCTGTTCGGATCGGAAATGCCGGCACGGCTTCGCTGAATTGCCTCCGCCACAAGGCGTACCGCCTCGTCCTGACCGATCACGCGCTGATGAATAACCTCGTCAAGCCGGAGCAGCTTTTCCCTCTCACCTTCAACAAGCTTCGACACGGGAATACCCGTTCGCTTCGCCACAACGAAGGCTATCTGCTCCTCTCCCACGGTATCATGAACCATGGTATTTTCGCTGTGAGCCTCGGACCTCGCCACCGCTTCATCAAGCTTTTTCTGAAGTGCCGGCAGGTCGGAATATTTTAATTTTGCCGCCTTTTCGTACTCTAATTTCAGCTGTGCCTGCTCAATCTCGCCGCTCATAGCTTCGATCTGACTTTTTATCTCCTTGACTTCATCCACCGAGCCTTTTTCAGCCTCCCAACGGGATTTAAGCTCGTTAAACCGCTCCTTTTCCGACGCAAGCTCCGCGGAAAGCTTCGAGAGGCGTTCCTCACTCAGCTTGTCATTCTCCTTTTTCAGTGCCATCTCTTCGATTTCAAGCTGCATGATCTTCCTTCGGATATCGTCAATTTCCGCGGGCATGGAGTCCATCTCTG
>JAZRPJ010000096.1:0-8078 GCA_045649205.1 Candidatus Flemingiibacterium sp. | reverse complement strand
AAAAAACTCGATGTAAAATCAAATCACATCGAGTTTTTAATTTTTATTCTTCTTTTCAGAGGGGGGATAGGTGACGCCCTTTCCTTTGTTGGGGCGTCTGAATGAGAGAATAATATCTATCGCAAAAGCAATACACATTATCGCCGCCAAGCTCGTCCTTACAGTCACATCTACACGGCCGAATGCATTATGGAGAATCGGCCCGAAATAGCAGGCTCCGAAAACTCCGCATGAGCCGAACAGTATCGCTCCCGCAAGGCAGATCCTGCCTTTCAAGTTTAGGAGCTTGTTGCTGTAATCCCACCATCTGCATCCGAATATCCTCTCGGACAATGCCGCTGTAACGTATTCGATTATACTGCACATAAGCGCCGATACCAAGAAAATCATTACAGGCATATGCCGGTAGGGGGCGAAAGCCAGCACCATGATAACTCCGCCAATGCCGTAAATTGGCAGTACCGGTCCGTGAAGCATCCCTCGGTTTGCCGTCACCTTTTCGGTGATCGTTATGTAAATGACCTCCCAGACGAATCCAATAAGGGAAAAGAGGAAAAACATCAATATTAAGTTGACTATCGGATAGCTTTCAGGTGCCTCCGGCATGAACGGCAAGGTCGCAAGGACAAATGTATTCACGTTTTTTCCACCTCCCATCAGACTTATTTTTCATCAAAACCATCCAAAATACAAGATTTTTCGCATCACGCCGTAAAATTTTACACGCCCTGCGGCGGTATTGACCGCCGCAAAACGAGCAAGCTTAATACTATTCGGTTACATATTCCGGCTCGGCTGTCTTCTTAACAACAGCCTCGGTGATGATAACTTTCTTGATATCGCTTCTTGATGGCACCTCATACATGATGTCAGTCATAATGTCCTCGATAATAGCGCGAAGTCCGCGTGCGCCGGTATTTCTTTCAATAGCGAGAGCGGCAATGGCTTTAACCGCCCCTTCATCAAATACAAGCTCGGCACCGTCCATGCCAACAAGCTTGCAATACTGCTTTACAAGGGCATTTTTCGGTTCGGTAAGTATTCTCACGAGCGCCGCCTCATCGAGGCTGTCGAGGGATACTATGACGGGGATACGTCCCACAAGCTCGGGAATAAGTCCGTACTTTACGATATCATGGGGAGTTACATCCTTGAATATTCCCTGCTTAACCTTTTCATCCTGGCGTTTTACATCGCTGGTGAAGCCCACCATCTGGCTTCCTTTTCGTTCTGCAATGAGGTCTTCCAGCTTATCGAAAGCACCTCCGCAGATAAAGAGGATATTAGCGGTGTTTATCTGAATAAATTCCTGGTTGGGATGCTTGCGTCCACCCTGTGGGGGTACGTTGGACACAGTCCCCTCCAAAATCTTCAGAAGTGCCTGCTGTACGCCCTCTCCCGAAACGTCACGTGTGATAGAGCGGTTTTCACTTTTTCTTGAAATCTTATCAATTTCGTCGATATAAATAATACCGTGTTCTGCTCTTTCGATGTCATAATCTGCCGCCTGAATAAGACGGAGAAGAATATTTTCCACATCCTCGCCCACATAGCCTGCCTCGGTAAGAGTGGTAGCATCGGCAATGGCAAAAGGGACCTTAAGAGCCTTTGAAAGAGTTTGGGCAAGGTAGGTCTTACCTACGCCCGTTGAGCCGAGAAGAAGAACATTACTCTTCTGAATCTCCACATCCTCCACAGGATTTTCCGTGTTATCTGTCTTTCTGCTTCTGCGCGGACGCTTCGGCACGTTAAGAATGCGCTTGTAATGGTTATACACCGCGACGGAGAGTACCTTCTTCGCCTCGTCCTGACCGATGACATATTCATCAAGCATGGCTTTGATCTCACGGGGCTTCGGCAGAGTTGCGAGAGTAAGCTCGCCGTCATCATGTCCCTGCACCGATTTCTCATGCTCGTCGATGATCATATTGCAGGTATCAATACAGTTGTTGCAAATTGTCACACCCGTCGGTGAAGGGATCAAAAATTCCACCTGGGTTTCATCTCTGCCGCAAAAGGAACAGCTGTGAGTCATTGTATCTTTAGACTTATTGTTAGGCATTTTTTATTCCTTTTTAATTCTCTCTCTTTGCAATAACCTTGTCGATAAGACCGTAAGCACAAGCTTCGTCGGCGGTAAGGAAATTGTCGCGGTTGGTGTCATTTTCAATCTGCTTTACGGTCTTTCCGGTTTTTTCAGACAAAATCTTGTTCATTTTCTCACGGATTCTGATTATGTGGTCAGCGTGGATCTTGATGTCCGATGCCTGACCCTGAAGTCCGCCAAGAAGTGGCTGATGTATCATAATTTCGCTGTTAGGGAGTGCAAATCTTTTGCCCTTTGCACCAGCCGCAAGAAGAAATGCACCCATGCTTGCCGCCATGCCGATACAGATGGTGGAAACATCGCACTTGATGAAATTCATGGTGTCATAGATCGCCATACCTGCGGAGATCGATCCGCCGGGGCTGTTGATGTAAAGGCTGATATCCTTGTCGGGATCCTGGGCTTCAAGGAAAAGAAGCTGTGCCACAACCAGGGATGCCGTCTGATCGTTAACCTCGTCACCGAGAAAAACAATGCGGTCATTTAAAAGTCTTGAATAGATGTCGTAGGAACGCTCACCTCTGACGGTCTGCTCTACGACCATTGGTACAAATGCCATAAGTTAAAACACCTTTCTTTAAGATAATATGGGCGACCGGTGGCCGCCCATAAAATATTCGTGAATTTGGCGGAAAATTATTCAGCCTTAGGCTCTTCGTATGCCTTTTCGGTAACAACTGCCTTTTCCTTAACGAAGTCAACTGCCTTCTTAACGGCTACGTCAGCGCTTACCATTTCTACGCTTACCATTTCCTTGATCTTGTCAATTTCCATGTTGTAAGCCTTTGCCATACGCTCGAATTCCTCGTTGAGTTCAGCCTCGGTGGGGACGATCTTTTCAAGCTCGGCGATCTTTTCAAGAGCAAGGCGAGTCTTTACCTGACGCTCTGCCTGAGGAGCCATCTGCGCTCTCATTGCATCGAGGTTAAGACCGGTGTACTGGAAGTAGGTCTTGAGGTCAAGGCCCTGCATACGGAGTCTGCTGTCGAAATCACGGACAAAGTTCTCGGTTTCGGCATCAAACATAGGCTGGGGAATTTCTGCGGAAAGCTTTTCGATAAGAGCCGCAATGAGCTGATCCTCGACTTCATTGTCCGCATTCTTATTGTATCTGTCCTGGATTTTTGCCTTAACATCAGCTTTATATTCAGCAAATGTATCAAATTCAGAAACATCTTTTGCAAATTCGTCGTCAAGTTCAGGAAGCTCATTGAACTTAATTTCGTGGAGCTTACACTTGAACACAGCAGGCTTGCCTGCCAGATCCTTCGCATGGTACTCCTCGGGGAAGGTTACGTTTACATCGAACTCGTCACCGATATTCTTGCCAACTATCTGATCTTCAAATCCGGGAATGAAGGAGCCGGAACCGAGAGTAAGGTTAAACTTCTCTGCCTTGCCGCCTTCGAATGCTACGCCGTCAACATAACCGTCGAAGTCGATAACGGTGATGTCGCCGTTAGCTGCCGCGCGGTCAGTGATCTCAACCTGACGGGAGTTGCGTGCACGGGTCTGCTCGATCTCCGCATCAGCGTCAGCATCGGTAGCCTCGCGTACAGTCTTGGTTACTTCGATACCTGCATAGTCTTTAATTTCAACCTCGGGCTTTACATAGAACTTAGCCTTGAAGGTAACGCCGTCATCCTCAATGGAAACAACGTCAAATTCGGGCTGGCTTACAATCTGGAAATTCTGATCCTTGATTGCATCCTCGTAAGCGCCGGGGATTACGTCGTTGAGAGCTTCATCATAAAATACGCCCTTGCCGTACATCTTTTCGATGATGTGACGGGGAGCTTTGCCCTTACGGAAGCCGGGAACGGTGATGTTCTTCACATTCTTCTTGAATGCCTTGTCAACGGCTGCATCGAAGGTAGCCTTGTCGGCGGTAAATTCGATTTCAACCACATTGGTTTCGGGTTTGTTTACATTTTTAAGACTCATTGTTTTTTCCTCCAAAAGATAGTGCCGCACTGCGACGCACATATCTTTCGTATGCTGTCGTCCAGGTCTGCGACTATTTTAAAATTTTCCTATATAATATTATACTATATTTTTTCGTAATGTCAATAACCTTGGCGTAAATTTAAAAATTTAGTTAAAAATCCGAATCGGGAAACACGATAAGCGGGTTAAAATTGAGAAAATCTGCCGAAGTCAGTGTATATCTGATACCGTTTGAAACCTCACTGCCCGGAATATCGTACACACCGTGGATGTGACCGTAGTAGCACCGCTTGATGCCGTACTTTTTAAGCACCGCCACGATCTCGGAGCAGACGTATCCGCGAAAATCTGCCGGAAAATGGAGAAAGACAAGTATCTCTCTGTCAATTCCATCCTCGCGAAGCTTTTCCTCATGAAGCTTCTTCGCAGCTTCAAGACTGATTTCAAGGCGTATTGCCTCTCTTGCCACTATTTTCTGGTAATCAGCATCCTGCGGCATTTTCCGGTTGGATTCGTCGATATACCACCCACGGGAGCCGCAGATTATAAAATCCTCAACCGCATAGGCGTTATTGTAAAGGAACTTAAGTGTGGTAAGTCCGTTTTCCTCGCAGAGCTTATTGAGCTTTGTTAAGGAAGTCCACCAATAATCGTGGTTGCCTCTGCCGATGATTTTCTGACCGCGAAGCCCGTTGATGAACCGCAGGTCTTCAAGCGCCCCGGTGTGGCTCATCGCCCAGGAGATATCACCTGCGATAACCACTGTATCCTCGTCGGTTACGACTCTGTTCCACCCGGTCTTCAGCTTTTCGGTATAGTCCGCCCAACGCGCGCCGAAAACGTCCATAGGCTTGTCATCGCTTATGGAAAGATGAGTATCGGATAAAACGTATAACGACATGGGCGGCTATCCTTTCTCGCGGCAAGCGCGGAATTTGATGAATACAGTTAAGCTTTGATATTAAGGGCTGAAAGAACCTCAGCAGGCATTTCTTCTTTCTTGATGACAGTCTTGAAGCGAACCTCACGCTTGTCAATATCACGAAGGGGATAAGGGATCTCTACACCTGTAAGCTCGGTAAGTTCAGCAAGAGCGGCGAAATCGTCACTCGCTGACTTGCCGGTGACAGACTTATAAACATCAGCGGCAAACTTGTAGGGGCTTGCAGTTGAAACAACCACCATTTTGTGTCCCGATTTTGCGCTGTCCATATACTGACGGGCGCAGTTAAGAGCCACAGCAGTATGAGTGTCGATCAAATATTTGTCCTCGCTGAAGGTGCGGCGAATTTCGGCGGCGGTGGAATCCTCATCGCTGAAAAGTCCGGTGAAATGGCGGTCAAGCTCTGCCTTAAGTCCGGCATCTACGGTGTAGCAGCCTGCGGTATTAAGCTTTTTCATAAGCTCCGCCGTGTTTTCAGCTCCGCTGACAATGTAGAGAAGTCTTTCGAGATTGCTTGAAATAAGGATGTCCATTGAGGGGGACATGGTAGTGAAGAACTCACGGTTTCTGTCATATGTACCGGTCTGCAGGAAATCGGTGAGAATATTATTTTTGTTTGAAGCACATACAAGGCGGTCTATGGGAAGTCCCATAGTCTTTGCAATGTATCCTGCGAAAATATTACCGAAGTTGCCTGTAGGAACAGTTACGTCAATTTTATCGCCGAGAGTAATTTCGCCCGCATTTACAAGGTCACAGTATGCGGAGATGTAGTAAACGATCTGCGGTGCAAGTCTGCCCCAGTTGATGGAGTTTGCGCTGGAGAAGAAGAATTTGTTTTCGTCAAGAAGCTTCGCCATATCGCTGTCGGAAAAGATCTTCTTAACGCCGGTCTGTGCATCGTCGAAATTACCTTCGATGGCGCAGACATATACGTTATCGCCAAGCTGGGATGCCATCTGCATCTTCTGCACGCGGCTGACGCCGTCCACGGGATAGAATACCATGATCTTTACGCCGTCAACATCACGGTAGCCCTCAAGTGCCGCCTTTCCCGTGTCACCGCTGGTGGCAACGAGAATGAACGCCGTTCTGTCCTCGCCGGTCTTCTTAAGAGCTGCCGAGAGAAGCTTAGGCATGATCTGGAGTGCCATATCCTTGAATGCGGATGTGGGGCCGTGCCAGAGTTCAAGCACGAAAGTATTGTCGTCAAGCTTGTGAATGGGTGCCGCACCGCCTACAAAGCGGTCAGCGGAGTATGCCTTCTCGCAGTCGGCAAGAAGCTCTTCGTGTGTGTAATCTTCAAGGAAGAGTGACAGTACATATGCCGCTCTTTCAGGATAGGACATAGCACACAGCTTTTTAATATCGGACTGCGGAATTTCGGGAATTGACTCGGGCATAAAAAGTCCGCCGTCGGAGGCAAGTCCCTGTTTGATTGCGCCTGCGGCAGAAACCTTGTCCTTGCCGCCACGGGTACTTATGTAGTTCATTTTTACGTCTCCGTTAATGATATAATATTACATTATAAATTATATCATAAAATAATCAATTTAGCCATAGGGAAATGAAATTTCGGGCGTTTGCATAAAATATCTTTTCAATAAGCCCGTCGGTATAGTTAAATCGCCCCAGTTCTTCGGCGATTTTCTCTATATCAGACACATTTTCCATGCCTTCCGGCAGAATATCCACTCCGTCAAGGTCGCATCCGAGGCAAATGTTATCCTCTCCCCCCAGGGAAAGATAATATTCAATATGGCGGATTATGTCCGAAATTTGGCACTCGCCGTCGGTTAAATGCATAGGTGCAAGGCTTATGCCCACAATGCCACCAAGCTCCGCGATTTTCTTAAAATTTTCGTCGGTGAGATTTCGGGGATGATTCATAACCGTCCGCGAATTTGAATGGGTGGCAATACAGGGTCTTCCCATGCCTTTGCAGATTGCGGCAGTATCGTCAACAAGCGCATCCGAGCCGTGTGACACATCTGGGATTATTCCGAGTTCAAGACAGCGTCTGACCACCGCTTCTCCGAAATCAGTCAACCCATGGTTTTCCTTATTCGTCCCGCCGATTTTGCAGGGGTCATTCCAGACAAGAGTAAGAAAACGCACACCGGCACCGTAAAGAGTATCGAGCCGGGTAAGATCATCCGAAAGCAGCTTGCCGCCCTCTACCGCCAAAAACAAACCGCCGACGCCCTCTTTTTCACATTCCGCAAGATCACGCGAGGTGCGGCAGAATCGGACTCCCGGATTATTTTCGGTTTCTCTTAAAAGTATTCGAGCGGCATCGAAAAAGCTGTTGTACGCTTCATCTTCGCCGCTTTTCACATCGCTCCAAACCGCCATCACCTGACAGAATTTTTTATATTCTGCAAGGCGTGAAATTGACAGCTGCAGGTCATTATTATGTAAGCTTTTATTCTTAACAAGGCACTCATGGAGAGTGTCGCAGTGCAAATCAAAAATCGGGTATTTTTTCATAGGCATCCCCCTACCGTTATTTGTGTACCGCATTTGTTATATGCTTAATCTTTTGCGGCATGAGCGTTTTCACGTCAATAGGTGAATCCTCTCGCACCGGCGGCATATATACCTCAATCACATCAATTCTCGGACATTTTCCCGGCTTGAATCTCCGAAGATACTCACTTGCCGCCCGAAGCATTTTCTGTTTTTTTGTGTAATTCACCGCCATGCACGGACGACCGTACCGTATATTTACCGGTGTCTGCGCACGTGTCTTCACCTCGACAAAAATAATATATTTGTCATTCTCGGCGATTATGTCAATTTCATCGTGGGAAATGTGAAAATTGCGCTTTATTACGGCGAACCCTTCCCTTTCAAGATACTCGCACGCCAGCTCCTCGCCACGTCTGCCAAGACCGCCCTTATAGTTCATCGCGGTGCATATTTTTGAGGAAGCTCCGTCTGTATATGGGCGGAATTTCCCCGTTTTTGTCTATGTATCCGTTAAGCCTTGCGTAATGCTCTTTTGTAGGATATCCCTTGTGCTTTGCAAGCTTCAGCTCGGGATATACCTTGTCAAGCTCTGAAAGCTGTCTGTCACGG
>JAZRPJ010000095.1:0-3356 GCA_045649205.1 Candidatus Flemingiibacterium sp. | reverse complement strand
CGAAAGAGGAGGTGGAGGGTTGGGGAGGAGGGGGAGCCTTTACGCAGTATGGTTCCCCCTCCTCCGAGTTTCGCCCCCAATGCCGAGGACGGCACACGCCGGGAGCGACTCCCAAGCCGCCAAGGATGCCGAGGACGGCACACGCCGGGAGCGGCTCCCCGAGCCATCCCCCACTGCCGAGAACGGCATATAACGCTGCCCCACCAAATACCAATAAAAAATCCCGGTACAAAAACGTACCGGGAAATTTTTCACTTAAATCAGTCGCTGATGTAAGGAAGAAGAGCAACGTGGCGTGAACGCTTGATAGCGACAGTAAGCTGACGCTGATGCTTTGCGCAAGTACCGGAAATTCTTCTGGGAAGAATCTTCGCACGCTCGCTGATATACTTTCTCAGTCTTGCAACATCCTTGTAATCGATTTCTTCGATCTTGTCTGCACAGAACTGACAAACTTTCTTCTTTCTGCGTACGCCTGCACGGAAGGGCTTAGCAGCGTCTTTTTCAATTCTCTCTTTATCCATTTTGTGAAACCTCCTTATCTAAGATCAGAACGGAAGATCATCGTCACCCTCGAGTGTTTCGAACTGGGGTGCCGCACCGCTCTGTGATGCCGGTGCTTGACCGGGTGTTGAATACGCGGGTTCGCTGTAAGCGGAAGGCATATATGTGCCTCCCTGCTGAACGGCAGGTCCTTCGCCCCTGGCATCAACAAAGTTGATCTCGTCAGCCAGAACTTCAGTCGAATACTGCTTGTTGCCTTGCTGATCGGTCCAGGAACGGGTCTGAATAGAGCCGACAATGCAAATGGATGAACCCTTTGTAAAGTACTTGGAAACAAACTCCGCCTGCTGACGCCATGCGGTTACGCGGATGAAATCAGCTTGGGTCTGCTGTGTGCCGTCCTCGTTTTTGGATGTGAAACGGCGGTTGACAGCAACAGTGAATGTTGTTACCATTACTCCGCTGGGGGTCTGACGCAGCTCGGGTGCTGTCGCAAGGCGACCGCCGAGAATGACTTTATTTAAGTTAAAGTTTGCCATGGTCATATTCCTCCATTTTTTAGTTTGCCGAAATTATTCAGCGTCTTCTGCGGGAGCTTCTTCAGCTGCAGCGGGAGCAGCGACAGCCTTCGCCATCTTCTTTTCGTCATGCTTAATGACTACAGAACGAAGGATACCGTCGGTGATACCGAACACACGCTCAAGCTCCTGGGGAAGGGTAGGTGCGCTCTTAAAGTTTACAAGAACGTAGTAACCCTCGGTAAGGTCGTTAATGGGGTATGCAAGTCTGCGCTTGCCCCATTCGTCAACTGACTCGACAGTACCGTTTTCGGCGATAAGACCGGTGAACTTGTCAACCAGAGCCTTGATGCCGTCCTCACCCTGCTGTACATCAACGATAAACAGAGTTTCGTAGGAACAAATCTTATCCATTGTTGTTACACCTCCTCATGGACATTAGACCGAATACCTCAAAAATTTGTATCCGGCAAGGAGAGGATATGCATATACACATCCTATACCAATTATACATTATACTACTTTTTATCGCAAATGTCAATAGTTATGTGAAATTTTCCCGAAATTTTAATTTTTGCATATTGACTTATGCCTTTTTTTAATGTACAATGAGTATAATGAACAAAAAAGGAGGGGTAACGTGAAGTACAGTATCGAAAAAAACAGTCGGAAGTCTGCCTATCTTCAGCTCTACGAACAGATTCGCCGTGATATCGAAGCGGGTGCGTACCCCTTTGGCGCAAAGCTCCCCTCTAAGCGTATCATGTCGGAGGAAATCGGCATGAGCGTAATCACAGTTGAGCATACATATGACCTCCTCTCCGAGGAAGGATATATTGAGTCCCGTGAAAGAAGCGGATATTTTGTTATATATAAGGAAGGGGATTTTCTCTCCCATGCTTTAGAGAATGTGCCGCCTCCTATCAGTCATTCTGCTGCACCTAAATCTCCGTTTCCTTTTTCGGTGATGGCGAAGGCTATGCGCAAGGTCCTTTCCGAAAGTGGGGAAGGCATTTTCGAACGTTCTCCCAACACGGGCTGCCCGGAGTTTCGTTCCGTGATTTCTGCTTATCTTAAGCGATCGGTGGGTATCGATGCCTTGCCGGAGCAAATTATCATTGGTGCAGGCGCGGAATATCTTTACGGACTTGTAGTCCAGCTTCTCGGCAAGGACAGGGTCTACGCCCTTGAAAGTCCTTCCTACGAAACCATACGCCGGGTCTACGAGGCGCATGGCGCGATATGCCGGATGCTCCCCCTCGGCGCGGACGGAATCAAGTCTTCTGCCCTTGAAAAAACGGATGCTACAGTACTTCATGTCACACCATTTAACAGCTATCCAAGCCTTGTATGCGCAGGCGCCGGTAAGCGGCGTGAATATATACGGTGGGCGAAAGAGCGGGGAGCGGTTATTGTTGAAGACAACTACGATTCCGAGCTTACGATATCGAAAAAGAACGAAGAAACGGTATTTTCCTTATCTCCGGAGGATTCGGTCATATATATCAACACATTTTCACAAACTATTGCCCCTTCGGTGAGAGTGGGGTACATGGTGATTCCACCGT
Source organism: Candidatus Flemingiibacterium sp. (assembly GCA_045649205.1). Taxonomy (GTDB): domain Bacteria; phylum Bacillota; class Clostridia; order Oscillospirales; family CAG-272; genus Flemingiibacterium. The sequence goes on along the minus strand of JAZRPJ010000095.1, from coordinate 766 downwards.
CTATGGCGGCGGATTTCGAAAGCCGCCTTGGATTCTATTCCTGCACTGTGCCGATTTTTGACCAGTATGTGCTGGCGGAATTAATCGGAAGCGGCGAGTTTGAGCGGCATGTAAACCGTATCCGCAGAGAGCGGAGAAAATTAAATTCTTGATGTTTTGCGCTCCGAGTCTTCGGGGCGCAATCTTGTTTACCGCTCCCGGCGTGTGCCGTTCTCGGCACCCGGGGATGGCTCGAGGAGCCGCTTTCGGTGTATGCCGTTCTCGGCATCGGGGGCGAAACTCGGAGGGGGGGGAACCATACTGCGTAAAGGCTCCCCCTCCTCCCCAACCCTCCACCCCCTCTTTCGCCAACTGTCCACATTTGGGGGTGCACCTATGTTCGGGTATAGCGCCCTATCAGCGTTTCCGCTAAGGCTTCAATGGACGGTACGTTTGGCAGTGGAATCACTCGTCAGTGTGGTCAGACGGTGGATGTTATCACATGAAGTCGGGGTTAACTCAGCCGCCAAACCTATGGGGCGGATTTAAGTTTATGTTAAGAAGTTTGCATTTCTGGGTGGTGAGGCACGGGTGACGCAGTCACCTCGTGCTGCGGCATCAGCAGACTTCGTCTGCAACAAAGCCGTCCGCAGTTGCAGGCTTGCCTGCAATCTGCTGGAGCCGTAATGGGTAGGGACCCCTGAAGGCGGCGCGAAGTTTGCTACCTCACAGCCGCTGTTCGCGATGTCCCTCTGATATGCCCCCCTGATTAAAGTTCTTTGATGGG
>JAZRPJ010000094.1:0-1832 GCA_045649205.1 Candidatus Flemingiibacterium sp. | reverse complement strand
CCCACTGATTAAAGTTCTTTGAAAGGGGTGTGGGGAAAACTTTCTTTCAAGAAAGTTTTCCCCACGTTCTTCATTCCCCCTCACACCAATGCGAGTAAAATGTCCGCATATATTGCCCCTGACAGCTTTGCAAGATCGTCGGGCTTAGCCTCGATCTGCCATCCGATCTTGCCGGCACTTACAAGCATGGTTTCACATTCTTTAGCCGATATGTCGAAAACGGTGCGATAACGCTTTTTCATGCCAACGGGCGAGCATCCGCCGCGGACGTATCCGGTCACCTTATTTATATCCGCCACGGGAATCATTTCAACCGATTTCACCCCCACCGCCTTTGCTGCTTTTTTCAGGTCAAGCTCACGGTGTACCGGCAGGTCGAAAACGTAGTAATTCTTGTCGTTTCCTTTGGTTACAAGGGTTTTGAAAATACGCTCCGGGGGGATATTCAAAAGCTTCGATATAGTAACGCCGTCCACTGCCTCGTCGCCGTGCTCGTAGGTATGAGGGGTATAGGGCAGCTTCTCTTTATCGAACATACGGTATACATTTGTTTTAAATTCTGCCATTTTAATCTCCGTTTTTTGATTTTACCTTTACATTGTAGCATATATCGTGGATTTTGTAAATAGCTTTTCCCTAAAAATGAAAATATCTCTTTACAACCGGCGAAAAAAATGGTATACTATATGTAACAAATTAAAACACAGGAGAAGAAAAATGAGCTACAAAACAGACTTTATCGAATTTATGGTAAGAAGCGGCGTTCTTCGCTTCGGAGATTTTACAACCAAGAGCGGCAGAAAGTCCCCCTATTTCGTCAACACCGGCAACTACAAGACCGGCGCACAGATGGCAAAGCTGGGCAAATATTACGCCGAGTGCTTAAAAAATGCGGTAGGCGAGGATTTTGACGTTCTCTTCGGTCCTGCATACAAGGGTATTCCGCTTGCAACCGTTACCGCCTGCTCCCTCTTTACCGAATACGGAATTGACAAGCCCTATTGCTTCAACCGCAAGGAAGCAAAGGATCACGGCGAGGGTGGAAACATGGTCGGCGCAAAGCTTAATGACGGTGACCGTGTTGTCATCATCGAGGACGTAATCACTGCCGGCACTGCGGTACGCGAAACTCTCCCTCAGCTTAAGGCGGCGGCTGATGTTAAGGTTGAGCATATGATCATCTCCGTTGACAGAATGGAGCGCGGTCAGTCCGGTACTACTGCTATCAAGGAGATCGGCGCAGAATTCGGCATCAAGGTCCATCCAATCGTTACCGTCCGTGATATTATCGACCATATGCACTGCCGCGAAATCGACGGCGAGATTCCGCTCACCGATGAGATCCGCGAGCGCATGGAAGCTTATCTTGAGATGTACTGCGAGAAGTAAGATATAATGTGGGGGGCGAACGTCGGGGAAACTTTCTTGTAAGAAAGTTTCCCCCCAAGTTTTGCGTAGCGAAACTTGTACCCTTCTTCAAAGAACTTTAATATGGGGGGATATATAACGGACATCGCGAACAGCGATATCAAAAATCAAACTTCGCGCCTCCTCCGTGGGTCCCTACCTCACTCTAGCAGATTGCTTCGCAACTGCTCCAGATTGCTTCGCAACTGCCGCACGGCGCAAAGCGCCGCCGGAAGGCTTTGTAGCTACCGCAGCACGAGGCGGCTTCGCCCCCCGTGCCTCAATCCCCAGAACAGCAAACTTCTTTACGCAGTATGGTTCCCCCTCCTCGAGCCATTCCCTGGTGCCGTGCACGGCATATAACGGAAGATGCACTCCGACGCCCGGAGTGCTCCTCATGCCTCCGGTCTGCCGGAGTACTGAAT
>JAZRPJ010000093.1:0-4815 GCA_045649205.1 Candidatus Flemingiibacterium sp. | reverse complement strand
GACACAGGTGTGGACTTATACCCGGGTGTATATCCTGCCGGAGGCAGACCTTCCGGCTTTACTGTATCTATGGGGCTGTCTTTGATCTCCTCAGGTATATCACCGAGATACATTTTCTGGGGTTCGACCTGCTTGCCTCTGTTGCCGGTCATAAGGGCATCAAGCTCCGGTGGAATTGCTTCGAGGTAAACCTCCTGATTACAGTTGGCAAAAGGGGTGGGGATATCCTTATGCTTCAACTCAAACTCAAGTAAAGGTGAATTTGTGGGCTGTGTTTTTGACGGTATTTCGGTTTTCAGAGCGAGATTATCCTGTGCCGGTTCGGCTTTGACTTCGTCAAATGCAGGTATAACCTCATTAAATGAAATCTGACCGATTTTTACGTTTCGCTGATTATTATAAACCGGCTTCGGCGCGCTTTCTGTTTTATCGGAAATAGGCACGAAGGCGTTGAGCTGTTTATAAAGCTCGTAGGTCGCTTCCTTGGCATTTTTTCCGTCTATCATAAGTCCGGGGCGCGGAATATTTTTTTCAAGTGCTCCTCTTACGGCGTAGTAAACCGCTTCAAACACCGGCTTGTCAGCTACGAATTTTACTTCCATTTTTGTGGGGTGGATATTTACATCCACAAATTCCGGCGGCATTTCCACAAACATAACACAAGCAGGGAAGCGCGAGGCTTCCATATATGACACGAATCCTTGCTCAAGTGCGGATTGTAGGCATTTTGAGCGCACATTTCTGCCGTTTATGTAAAAAATCTGGTTCTGGCGTGTGCCGTGGGTATTACCTGGGCTTCCGATGAAGCCCTTCACCTTTATATCCACATTGCTTCCGCCGAATATTTTCAGGTTGTTTCCGTAATCAAGCGGAATAAGCTTATTTGCAAATTCACTGCCGTATATGCTGTAAATGGCATTCTGCAGATTTCCGTTGCCGGGAGTCGAATATTTTGTTTTGCCGTCGATGATGAGGGTCATGGCGATATCCGGATTAGAAAGAGCGATACGCTCGAAAAGATCGGTAATATGCGCCGCTTCGGAGGAGTCTTTTTTGAGGAATTTACGCCTTGCAGGAACGTTGATAAAAAGGTTCTCCGAAATTACGGTTGTTCCGTTAGTCATTGGAAATTCGGTGATAGTGGGTACTTCGTCACCGGGGTGGATCTCAAGCTCCGCACCCACATCGTCGCATGGGCGCTTTGAACGGATACGAAGATCCGAAACCGCCGCCACTGATGCAAGGGCCTCTCCGCGAAAGCCGAGGGTGAGGATTCTCGCAATATCTTCTGCGGTCTTGATTTTACTCGTAGCATTGCGCATAATGGAAAGCGGCAGATCCTCTTTTGCAATACCGCAGCCATTGTCGGTGCAGCGGATCAGAGCAGAGCCGCCCTTTTGTATCTCAAGAGTGATCTTATCAGCGCCTGAGTCTATGGAATTTTCAAGGATTTCCTTGACGACCGATGCAGGTCGCTCAATAACTTCGCCTGCTGCTACAAGCATGGCAGTTTCGTAGTCAAGCTGTCTGATTATGCCCATTGTACCGCTCCTTTTTTGAATTTTAACGCAATGGCAATATTATTGTCCAAGTAGTTTCTTTAATTTGAACAGTTCGTTCATCGCCTCGATGGGGGTTAATGTTTCAAGGCTCATTTCTTTTATGGATTCTGCTACATTCATGGCAATCATGGTTTCGAAGGTGATCTCGTTCTGCGGTTCGTCGGATTTGGGTGTGGTTTTAACAGCATGGGGCACACCTTGCTCGATTTCTGACAGAACCTCTTTTGCTCTCTTTATGACTTCGTTCGGGACGCCCGCCAGCTTTGCTACCTCGATACCGTAGCTGTCGTCTGCCGCACCGCGGACAATTTTACGAAGAAATGTGATGTCATCGCCGCGCTTCTTTGCGGCAATGTTGTAATTTACAACGCCGCGGATCGAATCCTCAAGGGAAGTAAGCTCATGGTAGTGGGTTGCGAACAGAGTCTTGGCAGAAAGCTTCGGGCCGGCGGTGTATTCGATAATGGCGCGAGCGATGGACATTCCGTCATAGGTGGACGTACCGCGACCGATCTCATCGTAGATTATAAGTGAATTTTTGGTGGCGTTTTTCAGTATGTTTGCCACCTCATTCATTTCAAGCATAAAGGTTGACTGACCGCTGGCAAGGTCATCCGATGCACCAACCCGGGTGAAGATCTTATCGCAGATGCCGATATATGCACTTCTTGCAGGTACATATGATCCGATCTGCGCCATAAGAGTAATAAGCGCGACCTGGCGCATATAGGTTGATTTACCTGCCATATTGGGACCGGTAATAAGCATCAGCTTATTGTCGCCGGTATCAAGCAGTGTATCATTAGGCACGAAATAGCTGTCGGAAACAAATTTTTCCACCACGGGATGACGTCCGTCGACGATTTCTATTCGGTCGGTCGTATCAATGATGGGGCGTACGTAGCCGTTCTTTACGGCAACATCCGCAAGGGATGTGTATGCGTCGAGCTTTGCAAGCATTTCCGCCGCCAGCTTCAGTCTTGCCGAATTTTCAATAAGCTTTTCGCAGATCTTCTTGAAAAGATCGTACTCAAGGGCATTAAGCCTGTCTGCCGCACCGAGGAGTGTTGATTCTGTATCCTTTAACTCCTGGGTAATATATCTTTCAGCTCCGGCGAGGGTCTGCTTTCTTATGTAAGTTTCGGGAACAAGGCTTAACTGTGAGCGCGTAACCTCAATGTAGTAGCCGAATACACGGTTGTAGCCAACCTTAAGGTTCTTTATGCCCGTCATTTCGCGCTCGCGCTCTTCAAGCTGTTTTATGATGTCCGTGGAGTCGGAAACGATATGGCGGAGATAATCTATCTGTTCATTTGCACCGTCTTTTATGATTCCTCCTTCTCTTATGGAAAAGGGCGGCTCATCCTTGATATTTTCTTCAATTAGAGCGTGAAGATCGGTGAGGGAATCAAGATTTTTATTAAGGACGCTTAACTCTTCGGATGTAACACCCGATAGGAGCCCCTTTATCTCGGGAATGACCGCAATAGTCTGCTTGATTGCCACAAGGTCCTTGCCGGAAGCGGTTCCGTAAACAAGCTTTGTAAGCAGTCTTTCAAGGTCAAGTGCCCCTTTAAGGCCGATTCCGATTTCCTCTCGGAGCATAAAGTTGTCGAAAAGCTCATTTACAGCGTCAAGTCGTCTTTCGATATCGGGAAGGCTTATGAGGGGAAGCTCCACCCATTTACGAAGCATTCGTGCTCCCATAGAGGTATGCGTGCGATCAAGCACCCACAAGAGTGAGCCGCGCTTTTCCTTTGTGCGCATGGTTTCACACAGCTCTAAATTGCGTCTTGTGGCAGAGTCTATTTCGAGATACTGTCCGTCGCTGTAGATTTTCAGCTCGGAAAGATATGAAAGGTCTATTTTCTGCGTTTCCTCTAAATATTTGAGAAGAGAGCCGATAGCGAGAGTGATGGGAAGATTTTTTTCGCTTGGGGTAAATTTATCCCCATAGCAGGCATTTGTCGCCTCTATATAGTCAAGCTCTTCGGCTTTTGATGGGTGACGGACCACTGTAAAGGGATGAAGCTTATTTTCGATATATTTGCCTGCCTCAAAAAGCTCGCCCGGGTTGCAGGGAAGAAGCACTTCTCTCGGGGTATATATGCAAAGCTCGGAGGCAAGGCGGTCGAATCTTTTCGCTCCGTCAAACTGGGTTGCAAAAAGCTGACCCGTGGAAATATCGCCGAAGCAGACTCCCACACGCTCGTCAACGCAGGAAACTGCGGCAATATAGTTATTCTTCTGATCCGAAAGCTGTGCGGCATCAATTACCGTACCCGGGGAAACCACGCGGATAACTTCACGGCGCACAAGTCCCTTTGCGAGGGCGGGATCTTCCGTCTGTTCGCATATTGCCACACGGTAACCCTTTTCCACAAGTCTGCCGATATACGAGTCTGCGGAATGGAAGGGAACTCCGCACATGGGCGCACGCTCTTCCTCGCCGCAATCCCTGCCGGTGAGAGTTAATTCAAGCTCCCGTGAAGCGAGGATGGCGTCGTCAAAAAACATCTCGTAAAAGTCGCCAAGACGGTAGAAAAGCAAGGTATCGGGATACTGCTTCTTTATTTCAAAGTATTGCTGCATCATGGGTGTCATGTGGCACTTACTCTCTTTCTCGAAGAATTTATTGTTTTTGAATACTTCCTATTAGTGGCTGTGTCCGCAGCTGCCGCCGCAGGTAGAGCAGTCATGAGTGCAGGGACGCTCACCGGTGATGTTATAGGTGATCTCACTGTTAACTTCGTTCATGAATTCATTAACCGCTTCCTGCGCCTTTTGATATGCCAGCATCTTAGGGTTCTCTGTGATCTCATGGTAAAGCTCGTTAATGCGGCGCTCAATATTCTTTATGAATTCCGCGTCCTTTTCGGGCTTCCTGTATTCTTCGGTAAGGGCGGTGGACTGTGCGTTGTATTCAACCATCAGTGTCTGAAGTTTTCCGTCCTTTTCGTATTCTTCCTGTGCCTTGTTGAGGGCGATGATTCTTTCGTCTTCCTTGATCTTCTTGCCAAGGGCTGCTGCAAGCTCCATTACTTCCATTTTTATTTTCTCCTTTAATTTTAAATATTTTCTTCGGAAAGCTCGCCAAAAAGGGCAAAGGTTTCCGCTTTGGTTATTGTTATGTCGGCAAATTTACCGATGAGCGCTTCTGTATCGGGGCGGCGCTCTATATGAACAAGCTTATTTGAATCGGCGCGTCCGGTCAGCATATTAACCGAGCTTTTACTTTCGCCGGTTATGAGCA
>JAZRPJ010000092.1:0-5725 GCA_045649205.1 Candidatus Flemingiibacterium sp. | reverse complement strand
CCGTTTGTCAAGTCCCTAATGCCTTGACATTTCCCTCCATCTATGATAAAATTATATTATAACGAAAACTGCAGAAAGGCAGCCGCCATCGGCGGCGAAACTAAAATTGTACAGTGAATTTTTACCTATAAACAAAGCCGAAATGGAGGAGCGCGGCTGGGATCGCCCCGACTTCGTGTACGTCACCGGTGATGCTTACGTGGACCACCCCAGCTTCGGAGTCGCCATAATTTCCCGCGTGCTTGAATCGGAGGGCTTCCGTGTGGCAATACTTTCACAGCCGGACTACAAATCCTGCGAGGCATTCCGTGAGTTCGGAAGACCGCGCCTCGGATTCCTCGTCACCGCAGGAAATATCGACTCCATGGTCGCTCACTACACCGCATCGAAAAAGCGCCGCTCTTATGACTATTACTCCCCCGGCGGCAAGATGGGACTCAGACCCGACCGTGCGGTTATTGTATACTGCAACCGTATCCGTGAGGCTTACGGCGACGTGCCGATCATCCTCGGCGGACTTGAGGCGTCCCTTCGCCGACTTGCCCACTACGATTACTGGGACGACAAGGTTCGCCGTTCCGTTCTTGTAGACTCCCGTGCGGACATCCTGACCTACGGCATGGGCGAAAATATCCTACGCCGAATTGCCGCACTGCTTGATAAAGGTGTTCCGGTAAAGAAGATACACGATGTTCGCGGCACGGTCTACCTTTCGCCAAAAGGAGGGGCGGTCCACTTTCCCGTTGCGGCAAGCTGGGATTACGATGAGGTGAAAACCGATAAGCGTAAGTATGCCGAAGCTTTCGGGGTGCAGTATCGGAACACTGATTCGGTAAACGGTAAGGCGATGATAGAATATTATGATAATAAACAGCTTGTGCAGAACCCGCCAATGCCGCCGTTGGAGCGGGAAGAGCTGGATTTTGTTTACTCCCTTCCGTACACTCGCCGTTATCATCCGTCCTACGAAAAAGTGGGAGGAGTGCCGGCAATAGCCGAGGTGGAAACCTCCATCACCCACAACCGAGGATGCTTCGGCGGATGCAATTTCTGCGCTCTTGCCTTTCACCAGGGGCGGACGGTGCGTTCCCGTTCCATCAAATCCGTGGTGGTGGAAGCCAAGAAGATCACCGAGCTTCCGAACTTCAAGGGATATATAAACGACATAGGCGGACCGACAGCGAATTTCCGTTATCCTGCCTGCGAAAAACAGCTGAAGGATGGCGTTTGTACCGAGAGAAAATGCCTTGCACCAAAGCCCTGTAAGAACCTTGTTGCTGACCATAAGGAATACATCGAGCTTCTTCGTCAGGTGGAGAGTCTTCCGAGGGTGAAGAAGGTGTTCATCCGCTCCGGAATAAGATTTGATTATCTCCTGGCTGATAAGGATGACAGCTTTTTTAAGAAATTGGTGCGTGACCATGTAAGCGGTCAATTAAAGGTCGCTCCGGAGCATTGTTCAGCCAACGTACTCGCCCATATGGGCAAGCCCAATGTTGAGGTCTTTGAAGCATTCAAAAAACGGTATTTTGAGCTTACCAAGAGCTTTGGCAAGGAGCAGTATATAGTGCCATATCTTATGTCGAGCCACCCGGGAAGTGAGCTTTCCGATGCGGTCGAATTGGCGCTGTATCTGAAAAAATGGGGGTACGCTCCTGAGCAGGTTCAGGACTTCTATCCCACTCCGGGAACGGCATCTACGGTCATGTACTACACCGGCATAAATCCCCTCAATATGAAGCCGGTCTACTGTGCCAAGGAATACGAAGAAAAGCAGATGCAAAGGGCGCTTCTCCAGTTTAACCGTCCCGAAAATGCACCGCTCGTGCGGAAGGCCCTTAAAAAGTGCGGCAGAGAGGATCTGATTGGTTTTTCAGCCGATTGCCTCGTGAAGCCGGAGCGGGGCGGAGGTGTTCCCGGAAAGAGTCGGGTAAAAGGCAGATATGATGCTCCCGTGAAGCGTGGCGTATCTAAAAAAACGTCGTCCAAAACCGGCGGCAGAAAAAACGGCCGGGGAACTGAAAAAGCTTCCAAAGCTTCCAAAAAACGCTGAACTTTTTTACCTTATGTTGCGCCAAAGTTAATCAAGATTACATTTATCTTACAAAAAAAGAAAATATATTGCAATTTTTTCTCGGGTAGTGTATCATATATTTAAGATGAACTATCAGGATATATTCCTAAAGAAAGGATTTAGCTTTATGCCGATGCAGACTGCAGACAGGGAAACCGGATATCCCACCGATCCCAGTAAGACTATAACCTTTTCCGTGCATGATGATAAAGAGGACGAAACGAGAAGAACTCTTATCACCATTTACGAAGCACTCAGAGAAAAGGGATACAATCCAATAAATCAGCTTGTGGGCTATATTCTTTCCGAGGATCCCACATACATTACCAACTACAAGAATGCCAGAAGTCTTATCCGCCGTATCGACCGCGACGAGCTTCTCAACACTCTTGTAAGGAATTATCTTGGCGTTTAACCGTTATGATGATTTTGAATCTTCACAATATGCAAAGGGAGGAGAGTGTCAGCTCTCCTCTCTCTGTAGCTCTCGGTAATTTCGACGGTGTCCATGCCGGTCACACCGAGCTGATTTTAAAAGCGGCAGAAATCGCAAAAGAAAAGGGGATTGCATCCGCTGTATGGACCTTCGCCGACGGCAAGGCGGTACTGCCCAACAAGCCGGGAACATTGGCTATAACCACTCTCGCGGAGCGACTCTCGCTTATTGCTTCTCTCGGCGTGGATTATGCTATTCTTGAGAGCTTTGAGGATGTTAGAGCATATACGCCCGAGCGATTTGTAAATGAACTCCTCAAAGAAAGGTGTAAGGCGGCATGGGCGGTCTGCGGTTTTAATTTCCGTTTCGGTGTCGGTGGTGTAGGCGACAGTGAAAAGCTTTGTGAGCTTATGGCACCGGAGGGATGTACAGTGGTTCCGCCGGTTTACGTTAAGGGGGAGCAGGTCAGCTCTACCCTTATTCGTAAATATATTGAGGCGGGTGACATGAAGATGGCGGCTGAGCTTCTCGGAAGGCAGTTCTTCATTGACACTGCTGTTACCCACGGCAAGGCGCTCGGCAGAACAATCGGGATTCCGACCATCAACCAGAGCTTCCCCCAGGGGCATATCGTCCCGAAAAAGGGAATATACGCCTGCACAGTCCATGCGGACGGCGAAAAATATATGGGTGTTGCCAATGTAGGTATTCGCCCTACAGTGGATTCGGACGGCGGCATCAACTGTGAAACCCACATTATCGGGTATTCGGGTGAACTTTACGGAAAACAGGTGAGAGTGGAGTTCTTCCTGCGTATCAGAGATGAAAAAAAGTTCGGAAGTGTAACCGAACTCAAAGAACAGATAGAACGTGATATAATTTGTACAAAGGAATATTTCGAGAAAAATAATTATGACAAGGGGATATTATGAAATACAGACTTTTGTCAATGGTATTTGCACTTTTGATGCTTTTTACCGCCGTGTGCGGAGCGGAGAGCGTATCGGAAACCGCGGCAGAAACCGAAGCGGTTACCGAAGCCGAAACTGAAGCGAAAGCTGAAGAGGAAATAAGCTACCTTCCGCCTGAAATTGTGAATGTAAACGCTGCATGTGTCTACAATATTGAAAACGACACATATATTTACGAGCATGATGCGGACGATGTCATTTATCCTGCATCTACGGTTAAATTAATGACTGCTATCGTTGCTATAGAAGCACTTGGCAATGACCTCACAAGAGAAATCACTGTAAACGGCGGTGCGCTTGTAGGTGTTGAAGGAAATCGCGTAGCCCTCAAAAACGGCGAGGTGCTGACCTTTGAAAATCTCCTTTACGCCCTTATCTGCGGATGTGCCAACGATGCAGCAAACGCTCTTGCCTTTGAGGTTGCCGGAAGTGTCGAGGCTTTCACTATTCTTATGAATGAAAAAGCGAAGGAAATCGGCGCGCTCAACACTCATTACACCAATGCCACGGGTATGCACCACCCTAATATGGTAACCACCGCAAGAGATACGGCGATCATCGCTACCTACGCTTATAATCTTGCTCCTATATGCGAAATGGCATCGGTGGAGAAGTTCGTCATCCCCCCTACCAACAAGGCAAAAGAACGGACTGTGTTCAATAAAAATCATTATTTTTCCACAAATATGGAGTATCTCTATATATGGAAAATTCCCCGCGGACTCAATGCAGGATACACTCCCGAGGGCGGTCACTGCCTGGCGACCACCGCTACGAGAAACGGACTCACTTACGTTGTAGTATGCATGGGCGCGGTGGATGACGGGAAGTATATTTATTCCTACACCGAAGCGGCTGACCTCATAAAGTGGGCTTTTAATGCGTACAGCACCACCAAGGTTCTCGCAACATCCAGCCTCGTATGCGAGGTGCCGGTAAGGCTTTCAAGTACTGTTGACAGCATCGGATTGTATCCGGCAGAGAATATTGAGCTTTTCCTGCCCAACGGTATTGACGTTTCAAAGGATATATCCCTTAAATGGGAGCTTAACCGAGAGGCTTTCACCGCCCCGGTCAGCGAGGGCGAAATCGGCGGAACACTCACTGTTGCCTATAACGGTCATAATCTCGGAACCTACGATCTTATTACCAAGAGCAGTGTCAGTCGAAACAACTTTCTTTATGTATTCGACCTGATGTATGATTTCATAATCAGCAGTGCATTTACTACGGTTATAATATGCGCGGCGGGATTTGCCCTGCTGTATCTTCTGGCACTTCTTGCGGCTAAGATAATCCGCGAGAATAACAGAAGAAATCGAAGACGGTAACCGGAAACTATTGAAATATTTTTAGCGCAAATGAGAAAGTATTTGAAAGGTCTTGGAATTTAAGGGTAATCAAAAAGGATTTGATAACAGTATGAAAATATCTGCAAAGGATGTCGCAGGTCTTCTGCGAACACTTTCAAAAAACTCAGGTAAAAAGCATTTCACCTCTGCCATAATCGCCGCCGCCGGATGCGGAAGCCGCATGGGAAATTCCGACGGAAAAACCAAGCAGCTTATGGAGCTTTGCGGGAGACCGGTAATTGCCCATACACTTCTTGCTTTCGAGGAGTGTGAGCTTATCGATGAAATTATCGTGGTGGCGAAAAAGGATGAAATTCCCGTATACGAGGAATACAAGCGCACTTACGGTATTGAGAAAATCGCCAAAATCACCGAAGGCGGTGAAAGACGGCAGGATTCGGTACTTCGCGGATTTGAAGCAATTTCCGACAAGTCGGAATTTGTGGCAATCCACGATGCGGCACGCTGTCTTATTACACCGGAGATGATTGAAAAAGTGTTAGTTGCCGCTTATCAAAACGGCGCTGCAACTGCCGCCACGCCCGTTGTTGATACGATCAAACGCGGGACTATGAACAATTATATTGCCGAAACCTATAAGCGTTCCGAGCTTTGGGCGGCACAGACTCCGCAGGTCTTCAAGACCGAGCTTTACCGCGCCGCGGCATATATAGCCAAAGAAGAAAACTTTGAGGCGACGGACGATAATTCCTTGGCGGAACGGATTGGCTTTGACGTAAAGCTTGTGGACTGCGGCAGGGAAAATCTGAAGATTACCACGCCGCTTGACCTGAAGCTTGCGAGTATTATCCTGAAAGAACGTGAATAAAAAGGCGCGGCAAAAGCCGCGCCTCAGTTTTGGTGAAAAACATCTTGCAAAAGAGCAATTATA
>JAZRPJ010000091.1:0-3390 GCA_045649205.1 Candidatus Flemingiibacterium sp. | reverse complement strand
CACAGGTGCATATGAGGTACAAATGACTAACAAATATATTATAGCACAAAGAAAAGATTTTGTCAAGGTGTTGATTTATTCATAAAAAAGTTGTAGAATATATATAGTTATATTTTTTCTTAACTGCTTAATGATTATTTTCTCGGAGGGGTTAAAGTATGAAAGCTCTCGTACTGTCCGTAACTGCGGGGCAGGGGCATAATTCTACCGCAAAGGCTATTTGTGCGTATTTTGAATCGATCGGCTGCCAGGCTGAAATGCTCGACACAATAGAATATATAAACCGAATTTTAGGTGAAACCGTTTCAAAAGGTTATCTGATGGTAGCGAGCAACGCCAAGCTCGCTTATAAAGGCGGTTACCGGCTTGCCGAACTTCGTAAAAAATCTCAGTCCATGCTGTCGCCTTCAAGATTCACCGGCAACGCTATGGGAAAGAAGCTGGTTAAATACATAAACAGTTATGACCCGGATGTTATACTTTGCACACATGTGTTCCCCTGTATTATTCTCGATGTGCTGAAAGAGAAAGGATACCTTAAAGCGAAAACTATTGGTGTTCTTACTGACTTCATGTTTCATCCTTATTGGGAGGAGAGCACGGGCCTTGATTACATGGTTATCCCCAATGAGCAGCTTGTTCTGCAGGGGCTCAGAAAAGGCTTTAAAACCGAGCAGCTTTTGCCGCTCGGTATACCGATTCATCCGAAGTTCAGTAAATCCGTGGAAAAGACTCAGGCAAGAGCAGAGCTTGGTCTTGATATAGATAAGAGAACAGTGCTCTTAATGAGCGGAGGTGCTGGTTACGGCAATATTGAGAAGACAGTCGCCGCCCTTGACAGAGTGCCCTTTGATTTTCAGCTAATTTCAGTTTGCGGAAATAATAAAGAGGCAAAGGCAAAAATTGATGCCATGAAAACCAAAAAACGGGTGATGAATCTCGGGTTTGTCAATAATATCGATCAGCTGATGGATGCTTCTGACTGCATCATTTCGAAGCCCGGCGGACTTACAACTTCTGAGGCGATGGCAAAGAGACTACCTATGATTATCGTCAACCCTATTCCGGGGCAAGAGGAGCGCAACGTGGAGTTCCTTACCAATAATGGCGTTGCTATGGCGGTTACATCCACCAGCACTCTTGAGGATGTAATTTATCAACTGCTTGCAAATCCGCACAAAGTCGAAGCTATGAGGAGTTGTATTGATATCATCGCGAAGCCTAACTCGACAAAGGATATATGCGAGTTTGCTAAAAATATTTGTCAGAATGACCTTAGCAAGGTATAATTTTCGGAGGAAATTTATTTGTTCAATAAATTCATACCCACAAAAATCTATGAGAATATATATGAAATAACACCGGAAGCTCTTTCTGCCGGGGGAATACGCGGACTTATTCTTGATATTGACAATACACTTGTAACCTACGATGACCCAAAACCTACCGAAAGGGTTTCAGCATGGCTTGATGGGATGCATGATGCCGGTATACAAACAGCTTTCGTGTCAAATAATCATAAAGAGCGTGTGGACGGATTCTGCGATGGAATGAACTGCTATTTTCATGCCGATTCCGGGAAGCCGTCACGGAAATATCTACGTGAAGCCATGGCTCATATGGGGACGACCCCTATGAATACTGCGGCGATAGGCGATCAAATTTTTACAGACGTTTACGCCGCCAAAAGAGCAGGAGTGAAGGCATTTTTAGTACCGCCAATAAAGGATAAGCTCACACCTTTTTTCAGATTGAAGCGGCTTCTTGAAAAGCCGTTCATTCGAGCATATAAAAGAAAAGCTGAAAGAGAAGTACAGAATGACAAAGTATTATAACTTAACAAAGCTGCTGGCGACCATGCTTTTTAAAGCACCGTCGCCCACAATACCGGACAATGCCTTTCCGCCTATCAGCGCCCCAGGGATTCTTCTCGCAAGGACGAGAAAGCTTACTGCCGAAGGTAAGATAAACGAGGCTGAAAATCTGCTTTTTGACAGCTTTGACCTAAAAATGCCGGTTTATATTGCCATTGCTCTTGATTTTTATGCGAAGTTATCGGAGCTTGAGGAGTCTGCGCTTGAGGCGGCTGATTTTTCGGTTGACGAAATCGGGCAGGGTATACACGACATGATGAATTTCTATAAGATCAAGCTTGTGAAAAAGCCGCTGCAGCAAGCCCCACAAAAAACGCCTGACGTGATGGCGGACAAGCCGGATAACTAAAAAAGTGAGGTTTATTATGAATTACACACCCAAATTCGGAACAGCAGGAAACGCCGACATTTTTTTCGAAGACGGAAAAAAACATACACATGAGGCTCCCGAATGGTTAAAAGATTACGGACTTGATGCCTATGAGTATCAAGCCGGTCACGGACTTACAGCCGGTGAAGCATCACTTAAAAAGGTGGGCGAAGAAGCGAGAAAGAACGGGATTTCACTTTCTCTCCATGCTCCATATTTTATCTCACTTTCCAGTGTTGAAGAGGAAAAGCGGATAAACAGTGTTGAATATATAAAAAAGAGCATATGGGCGGCAGAGTGCCTTGAGGCGGATATAATTGTGGTCCACACCGGCAGTGCCGCGAAAATCACCCGTGAGCAGGCCATGGAATATGCGGCGAATACTTTGCGCCGTCTTCTCTCCGAGGTTGACACAAAGGTTAAGATCGGTCTTGAAACCATGGGAAAATTAAATCAACTGGGAACATTAGAGGAAGTTATACGCCTCTGCGAGATTGACTCAAGACTTCATCCGGTGGTTGATTTTGGTCACCTGAATTGCCGGGGACGGATGCAGAGCGGCGTTTTTGATACCGAGGACGATTCCGGAACAGGCGGCGTTTTTGCGGATATTTCCGATTACCGTGCCGTATTCGATAAGATCGGCACAAGGCTGGGGGATGAATATGCCAAAAATCTTCACTGCCATTTTTCGAAAATAGAGTATACAAAGCAGGGCGAAAAACGCCATGTTCGTTTTGCGGATGAGGGTTTCGAGCCGCCCTTTGAGCCGCTCATCGAAGCCATAATCGCCGAGGGCGTCGGACCTCGCATAATAAGCGAATCTGCGGGAAGTCAGGCGGAGGATGCTCTTGCAATGAAAAAATATTATCTTGAAAAAAGGAACTAAATACAAATGAAAATACTTATAATGAATGGTCCTAATTTAAATCTCACCGGCGAGCGTGAGCCGGGTATCTATGGCGGAGAAACTCTCGCCGAAATAAACGTCGGTATCGAAAAGGCTGCCAAGCGGCTCGGGGTAGAGGTTGAGTTTTATCAGTCGAACTGTGAGGGCGAGCTTATCGATCGCCTGCACGCCGCAAGAGCTGCGGCTAACAGTGGCATCGACGGAATTGTACTTAATGCAGGTGCATATACTCACTA
>JAZRPJ010000090.1:0-2109 GCA_045649205.1 Candidatus Flemingiibacterium sp. | reverse complement strand
GGGAAGACACGAATCAGCGATAAAACAGCCGTATCGGGAAGGCGTGATACCGCATCAAGAGCACTTTTTGTCAGCCTGCCGTGGGTTATTATTACGGTTTTTGCAGAGGATATATTTTCGGTATAGGAGATAAAATCACTTTGGACGAGGGGGGTGTCAAGTGTTAGCTCCTCTACCGAGGCTTTCGGATAACGAATGACGGTGAGTCCGTGATGATTCTCTGCCTGTGTGAGGATTTTAACGAGTTGAGATTTATCGGATATAGAGTAAATTTCCGCATTTGGAACGGTAGAGAAAAGGGAATAGTCGAAGATTCCCTGATGAGTGATGCCGTCGCCGGGCACAAGTCCGCACCGGTCAAGCGCCAATATCATTGGCAGATTTTGAATTGCCACATCGTGAATGAGCTGATCATATACTCGCTGTGCGAAGGTGGAATAAAGCACGACAATAGGCTTCATGCCTATAGCGGCAAGTCCGCCGGCAAAAGTGACGGCATGTTCCTCGGCGATGCCTACGTCAAAAAACCTATCGGGAAAGGTTTCTTCGAACTTTGACAGTCCCGTTCCTGAGGTCATAGCGGCGGTAACCGCACAGATCTTTTCATCCTTTTCGGCAAGCTCTGTTATAACCTCTCCAAAATATTTTGAAAAAGCTTTTCCGGTTATAGGGTCAGATTCACCGGTGTTTATATCAAAATGCCCTACGCCGTGGAATTTATCGGGACGGACTTCGGCAGGCTCAAAGCCTTTGCCCTTTTGGGTTCTCATGTGAACAATACAGCACTGTTTTTTTGCCTTCGCCTCTTCCAATACGATTGATAGGCGTTTCATATCGTGTCCGTCAACCGGGCCGATGTAGATTAGGCCTAAATCCTCGAAAATAGTGTCGGACACAAACAGTTTCTTGATTAAGTCTTTAAAATGCTTCAGCAGTTTTGCTATTGGCATGCCGATGAGTGGGATATGCGATAGGAATCTTTCAAATTCACGTTTAAATGTGAAATATCCGTGGCTTGTCCGAAGCCTTGAAAAATAATTGTGGAGTCCGCCTACGTTTTTGGAGATGGACATTTCGTTGTCATTAATTATAATAATGAGATTCAGTTTTTTGTCGGCGCAGTTATTGAGGGCTTCGTAAATCATGCCGTTTGTCATAGAGCCGTCACCGACTATTGCTACGGTATATGGGGCGTTATCACCGTGAGTCAGCTTTTCTGCGGTGGCGATTCCCAGTGCCGCTGAAAGGGATGTGCCGCTGTGACCTGCGAAAAGTATATCATGCTCACTTTCCACGGGGCTTGTAAAGCCGGAAAGACCGTTCTTCTGGCGGATGGTTGAAAAATCATTGTAACGCCCCGTAAGTAATTTATGGGTATAGCATTGATGGCCTACGTCGAAAATCAGCTTGTCTTTAGGTGAATCGAAGACTCGGTGAATAGCGATAGTAGCTTCAACCATACCGAGATTGGAAGCAAGATGACCGCCGTTTTCAGAAATTGTTGATATTATCTTTTGCCGAATTTCATCGGCGAGAGCGGTACATTCGTGCAGGGAACAGTTTTTGATATCCTTTGGCGAGGTTATTTTTTCAAGCATATTGAACCTCCTTCCTATGAAATAATTATACCATAAAGGTAGTGAAATTGCAAGCGTACGGAAAAAATTCGTGGAAGCTCTTGACTTTTTGCGCGATTTTTGATATAATACTTTATAGTTGCTTTGGTAGTCTGAATATTGTGAATAGATATCGAAGTGAGGACGGTTGCGACCGCCGCCGGTGGCGGATGAAGGGAGCAAAAAGGGGTGGCAGCGGTCGAAATTTTGTAAGCGAACAGCGAGCGAAAAATTTCGGGCACCGCAACAGGACATAACGGGGTGCCCCGTTCGATGTAAAATTGAATAGTTTGGTTTACTCCAAACGGAGTTTAACATATATGGAGAGATATCGAAGTGGTCATAACGGGGCTGACTCGAAATCAGTTTGTGCCAAAAGCACACGAGGGTTCGAATCCCTCTCTCTCCGCCAAATGCGGTTTTTGACCGCGAAAAGAAGCCGCAGGACTTAGAGATCTTGCGGCTTTTTTACACTAACGAAAGGAGGAGCATT
>JAZRPJ010000089.1:0-1740 GCA_045649205.1 Candidatus Flemingiibacterium sp. | reverse complement strand
TGTAGGAAAGAAAAAGTGCCAAAAGCTCTGCATCACTCATTTTTTCCCGTGTATCTGCAAGGCTGTAGGCTGTACGCAGTTTTTCGATATATTCTTCGTCGGTCATAACACCTGTCACGGCACTAATCCGTGAAGCCTCCGTAGTATTTCAATGCTTTGTATCAATTAATATTATACAATATTTGTAGAAATATGTCAATATTTGCGCTGTATTTTTATTTGTCAAGCATCACAGCAATGCCATCACGCACCGGCTCGGCAGCACGGCGATCATTTATAAACTTTTTCGGTAGAGTTGACAATTATGCGCATTTGTGATAGTATTATACCATAGAGCCAATGAATTGTCAACCTATACATTCTAATTCTGAAAGGATAACAAATATGGAAACCAAAGCAGTGCGCCTTTACGGCGAAAACGACCTCAGACTCGAGGGCTTCGAGCTTCCGGAGATTCAGCCCGGCGAGGCACTTCTACGTGTAATTTCCGATTCTCTCTGCACTTCCACCTACAAAGCGGTAAAGCAGGGCAAAAAACATAAGCGCGTGCCGAATAATGTAGCTGAAAACCCCATCATTGTGGGTCACGAAATGTGCGGCGAGATCGTCGCTCTGGGCAAAGATCTTGAATCCGAATGGAAGATCGGTCAGAACATAATCATTCAGCCGGCACTGAAGCTCGAAAACTTCTACGACCCCGGTTATTCATATCAATACATCGGCGGCGCGGCAACCTACGCCGTCGTTCCCCGTGTAGTACTGGAACGGGGATGTATGCTCCCCTATAACGGCTACGGATATTATAAAGGTTCACTTGTTGAAGCCATCGGCTGTGTACTCCGCGGCTTCAAAGGGCTTTATCACACAGACTACACCGATTACAAAAGAACCGACGGCGCAAAGCCGGGCGGACGTATCGCCATTCTCGGCGGCGCAGGACCTATGGGACTTGCCACCGCAGCCCTTGCGGTCAATTACGTAAAGGCATCGGTTGTAACGGTAGTTGATATAAACGAGGAACGCCTCAAATACGCAGAAAGGCGATTCCCCACAACAAACGTGCCCGAAGGCTGCAGACTGCAGTATGTGGCAACAAATGATGCATATGTCCTCCGTTCGCTGTCCGACGGCGGTTACGACGATGTTTTCGTAATGGTTCCCGTGGATCCGCTGTTCAGCCTTGCCGAGGAGATCTGCCGCTTTGACGGATGCATCAACTTCTTTGCAGGTCCGAGCAAAAGTAATTTCCCCGGTTCACTCAATCTTTACCGCGTTCACTACGACGGCATCCACGTGGTCGGCACAGCCGGCTCAATTCCCGAAGACACCTCCGACACCGTAAAGCTGATTGAAGACAGCATTATCGATCCCTCTATCATGGTATCCCACATTCTGGGACTTAACGCCTATTCCGACGCGATTTTCGATATGGAGCACCCCTCCGGTCTGAAAAAAGTCTGCTACACTCACCTTGACCTGCCTATGACGGCAATTGAGGATTTCGCCGAGATGGGCAAGACCGATCCCATGTTTGCCGAGCTTGACCGTATTGTCAAAGCCCACGGCGGATTATGGTGTCCCGAAGCGGAAAAATACCTCCTCGAAAACGCTAAAAGAATATAATTTCACATAAAGCGGAAGTGACCGCCGGATCCTCCGGCGGTCCCAGACTGTCGAAAAACATCTTGCTAAAAAGCAATTATAAAATATTGCACAAAATTATAGGGCTCCCCCTATGGG
>JAZRPJ010000088.1:0-5566 GCA_045649205.1 Candidatus Flemingiibacterium sp. | reverse complement strand
GTCAATTTTGCCGTCTGCGACTGTGTAACTGTCAAGGTGAAATCCGTTGACACAGGCTTTGAGCATTCTATCCCTATCTTCTTCGTCGATACCGTCCATGGTGACATCAGCCATTGTCAGCGTTATAACGTACAGCTTCTTTTGTGAGGTAATACTCTCACCAAAATGACGCGACACATATTTGCCATCTTCGAAGTTATAAATGATCTCTGTGCGGTTGTAGGGAATAAGATTACCGGAATCATCGGTAAACCGTTCAACGAAATTCTTGCGCAGGATATAATTCGGATTCAGTACATTAATGTTATCGTAAACCTCTACACTGTTCACTGTCGCTGTGTACCAATCGGTATCGGCTCGCTTGGAGTTGCCTATTCCCAGTAAATCCGCCTCATAAACAGGATCTGCTTCTGCATAGTATGGTGTGGTCCAGTCGTATGAATTGCCGCTTACTTCATTTATGATTGGAATTGCAAGCAGGGCATTATCGGTTTCTTCAAGTGTAAGCGTGGAAGCCATAGTAAGCAGTTCATCGTCGGTAATACCGTAGCCCACCCACAGCTTCAGAACAAGCTCATCTTCCTCAAATAAAATATAGGCAAGGCGGTAGTAAGCCACTTCGCCGCCTGAGATCAAATACATGGGCTTTCCACCGGCATCAAGCTGCTTTACATTGTTAGTACCGCCTATGATCTGATCCAGGTCGCTTCGGCGAAGGTCGATACCGTTGATGGTCATAGAGCGAGAGGAGTCCTCACTATGATACTTTCCGTTGGCGGTTTTATCCTCGCTAATATCAGAAGGAAGATCGGGGATATTAAGGCAGATACTGATCTCGCCATCCGCGGGGTTCCAGCTTCGGAGCGGCTTTTCTTCATTGCCGGTGGAATTTTCCTCGTTTTGATTTAATCCTGCATGGATATGAATTTCATTGTCCCTTTGCTCTACGCGAAAATCGATCAGCTGTGCCGCCGCATACATACTTAATGTCAGCGTAGACAGAATGGCGACAGATACAATAATTTTAAAGGGTGTGTGGGAGATAGAGCGAGATTGCTTGGAGGTTTCCATGGCATCCTCGCGGTGCAGGGCTTCGAGCAAAGCTTTCCTGCGATCTTCATAAGATTTTGAAAAAATATGCTTATCACTCATAGAGTTTCTCCTTTTCTGCATTTATATGAGATGGGTTCAAGAGCTTACGTGCGCGCTCACATCTTTTTCTCACGCAGTTCTCGCTGATTTTCAGCACTGCCGAGGTTTCCTTAATACTTAAGCCGTCAATGAAAAGACACCTGATTACGGATGCATACTTTGGCGGCAGTTCCGCTATCAAGGATAGCGACACGTTGTAAGAAAATTCTTCAGCGACGGCGGTTTCAACCGATTCGTCGAGTTCTAAACAGTTCTCACGCCGCTTTTTTTCTTTGCGATACAGATCGAGGGCAGCAGATCTGATGGCTTTATACACATAACTGCGTACTGCCGGTGATTGGGGATCAACAAATTTTTCGCGATTTCGTATCAACCGCAGAAATGCTTCATGAACCGCATCCTCGGCGAGATGCTCATCGTGCAGTATTTTGTAGGCTTCAAAGTACATTGGCTGTTCATACAACCGGTACAGCCCGTCGATTATATCTTCGCTTTGGTATGGCATACCACAACTCCTTTCCGTGTTTTTTGCCCGGACACTAACTATAACGGAAGAAAATACTCATTTGTGACAAAATGAAGGATATTTTTTCAATAATTTCTCCCCGTAACCTATAAAGGCGACGGGGAGATGTTGTATTTACGGCTTATTTACCGTACCGACAAAGAGCGGAATATAACTCTTGGTTATTGCAAATACAAAGGGTCTGTCGAGTATAAAGTCGATGATTTCATCCGGCGGTGCACCAGCTCCCGCACCGATAATTTCGATGTAGCTCGCTGCGGTAACGCCTTCCTCGTCGATTATCACGCGAGTATCCTGGTTGATAGCGGATACATACGGCAGCATTGCAAGATTGTCAGAAGGAACGATTGACGGGGAAAAATCGCTGACTGATGGATCAAAAATGTCGGTAATTCCTGCTTTTTCAAGCCCATCCTTTACATCAAGGGCTGACGATACATCGAATTTCGGGACGGAGAGATTCACTTTGACATACTTCCGATTCTCGTCCGCATCATCGGTGTACTGATACTTGTGGGTTATCATTTCCATGTACTCGTTACTTGCAAGTACGTTATCTACGGTTTTGTCCTCGTCAGGGAGAATGAACCACATACTTGAACCGTTTTGAAGGGGCATTTGCACAGCGCCAAAGTCTTCACCCCAATAGTAGTTCATTGTGTATTTCTCTCTGTTCATAAAGGTACATTCCACATCCCCGTCTGCGGCATGGAATACTCGCTGTCTGTTATTTGCTTTATTGAATTTATCGCTCCACTTTGATTGGAAGTAAATGGTGGAGGCTATGGTAAATATCTGGTCATTTGGATCAAGCTCTGCATCGCCTTTGCGGTCATTCAGCAGTCCGCCGGTATTATTGTGCATCCAGTTTGTGATGTCGCGGTTCACCTGCTCACTGCCGAGGTCACCCTGATATACGGATGCATAGTAGTCGTGAGCGATGGTGTCCATCTTTTCCTGAATATATGTGACTTTTTCGTCAAGCCACAGGGAGTTTGCAAGCACGCTTATCTCCTTACCGTCATTCTCATATACTTCCTCCCACACCGCGCTTACTCTGCTTCGCAGTTTCTCGGTATCGCTGACACCAAGCAGATTGAGCAACTGCGACTGGGTTTCGCCCCCGGTCATTTCTGCCGTCATGGAGAGGGCAATGTAGGCGTTGACGGGCGACCATATGCGGTTAGCGCCGTCACTGTCGGACAGCAGTTCGCCGGAAATCAGCTTGGCAAAATCTGCGATGGGCGCCTGTGACTCTTCCACAATGAGTGCGCGTGCATCACGCTCCGCCCACCACATATCAAATACATGGGAGCCGGCGCCGTTTTTCGGGCGTTCCATTTTCCGGGATTCCGAGGCGATGCTTACCGCTTTTGTGGATATTGCCAGCGGTGCATCAAGTAGAGTATTCACCAAAATGACGATAGCAAGTGCCGCCGCAATACCGCCGAGCCATTTTACAGCCCGTGGGATGGAACGTTTCTTTTTGTATTCTTTCGCATCCCTAACATATTCCTCGGGAGCTTCGCCTATCATATCTACGATTTGTTCTTTTTTCATAAGTACCCCTCACTTTCGAGCTTCGCACGAAGCTTTGTTCGCGTTCTGTATAGCATGGAGGTGGTTTTGCTTTCTGTAAAATCAAAGGAAGCGGCGATCTTTGCGATGGGATCCATATACCAATACCGACAAAGAAATACACGTCGCTCGGCGGTAGGCAGGGTATCGAGAAATTCACGGATGATCCTTGCCATTTCCTGCTGTTCGATTTTGGTTTCGACATTATCTGTGTCCGATATGCAGTCAGAAAGCTCATCAAGTACCAGATTCATCTCGCCTCCGCCACGTTTATCGGCGTTCTTTTTCCGCCAACGGTCGATGGATATTCTCCGCGTTATTTTGCCGAGAAAGGTTGAAAGGACAGAGGGCTTATGAGGCGGCATACTTTGCCAAGCATCAAGCCAGGTGTCGTTTACGCTTTCTTCCGCATCCTCGCGGCTCGTGAGAATATTGTAGGCGATATAATGGCAGTAATCACCGTATTTTTCGGCGGTTTCCCTAATGGCAGACTCCGCTCGTTGAAAGTATAGCTCCACGATTCGCTCGTCGGACATTTGATTTTTCATGCTGATCACCTCCTGCTTTTTGTAAGAGCTCTTCACCTATACATCTCGCAGAAATTCGGGATTCATTGCATTAATGTGGAAATATTTCTACTTTATACGTACATATCCGCTTTTCTCAATAAGATTCTGTCCCTCGTCGGAAAGAAGCCAATCGATGAGCACGGGAATGTTTGGGTTATCGTTATCGGCGCGGTAGATTGCGTAAAACTGTGTGGTGATGGGATATGTTCTGTTACGGATATTTTCGGAGTTTGGATATACTCCGTTCAGGGAGAGCATCTTCACATTATCATTGCCCACAAGACCTTCCATGTAGTAGCGGAATGAAAAACCGATGGATGCGCCGGTAATGGCAAATATTGATTTCGGCGCAATTTCGCTGTCTTTCATGAAGGCATCCATGGCGGATTGACTTCCGCTGCCGGAAAGGCGAGTCACGGGATTGATTGTACGGTTGGTGCCGCCAAGCTCTTTCCAGTTAGTGTAAACGCCGCCGTAGATGTCGCGTATTTGGTCGGTGGTAAGGCTGTCTACGGGATTGTTTTTATTAACGAAGAACACAAACCCCTCAAGTCCCACGGGAATGTAGATAAGCTCCACATTCTGTTCTTCGGCGTAGGCTTTCTGCTCCTCCGATGGCGCAGCACAGAAAAGAATATCAGTTGTGCCGTCTACGATCGCTTTATAGCCGCGGACGGTATTGTTATACTGCATGGCACTGTCATCGGCGAAGTTTTCGCCGTAATTGTTATTGTCGTCGAAAACACCGCCGTCATAGGTGACACATCCGATGGGGTATACATTGTCGATAATGGCGGCGTAAACCGGGACAAGAGCCGCTGCACCGTCAAGGACCGGCAGATCGTCTGTCAGTTTCAGCGAGGATTCAATTTTGGGAAGGTTCGATTCTTTAGTGTGTGGGAGAAACTTCGTCACATCAACCTGCTTATATAGGGAAGTGCTTTCAAAATTATTCGACAGCCTTGCGGTGAGTAACAGGTACATACATCCGTTGAAAACAGCGAATGTCAGCACAATGGCAAGAAGGGCAGCGATTTGTTTTACGGTTTTTTTCATGTCACCACAGCTCCTTTCCGATAAAGTAGATAATGGAGCTGTATTTGTAGGCGTGAACAGCATATATCAGATGTGCCGCGGTTGCGATGATACATACAGCCAATACGGCAGTCAGCAGGCGGATGAAAATTTTATCGCTCATTCTTGCCTCACATAAGGGTTATCGCCGTTGTAAGAAGCGATATAAGGGAAATAAATACGAATATAAACACTGCAGCTATTACAGACGAAATGATAAGAAGAATTTTCCTTATTCTTATCTGTTTGTGGGAAAATGTACCGGGTACGCGTTTGTTTGCACGCTTTGCCACAATATAGGCAATAAGACTTACGACAAAAAGAGCAAATGTGGCCAAAGGAATAACATAGAAGAACATCGTGAACATTAATTCAATCATTATTGGTATCCTCCCATTTAATTCTGCTGTGCTTCAATGCAGGCATCGATTACAAGCACTACCGCAAGGGCGGCAATTTCGTCAGTACCCATGCCGAATGAGATTTCATAGGCGTCGCCGAGCGTAAACCATTCCTTTGAAACCGAAGCCACAACGATATCGCCGGAGGTTATCTCGTAATCATGATCGAAGAAATCACCGTGGACGCTCCATCCGGGACCGTTTACCGTGTATTCGGGATGGAAGAAGGTGAATTCCTTTACGACTTCTGCAAATTCTCTGCCTTC
>JAZRPJ010000087.1:0-7370 GCA_045649205.1 Candidatus Flemingiibacterium sp. | reverse complement strand
CCCCACATTCATATCCCCTAATCAGTATTATAAACGATCCTATGTTCAATCGTATCGGCAAACCGTCTGCCCAAGATATAATTAAGAGCTTCCTCTGCGATTTTATCGGTGGAATACTCGACGGTCAAAACACGCGAATGAAGATTTTTCAGGATAGAAATATTATCGAAGCCCGAGATAATGATATCTTTGGGATAGCCCAGGTGCTTAAGCACATTAAGTGCATAGTAATCGGTGGAGCATACTATGCCGCCGAAGCTTGAAAGGTCTGTGATATCTGTGACGATACGGTAGCTTTTCCCGAGAGATATTACGGCTTTGGTGAATCCATGCAATCTAAGTCGCTGGGCGTTGACTGAATGAAGCTTCTTACTTAAAATGGGTGCGTAATAAACGACATCGCCTGACGGGATGTTTTCGGCAATACGCATGGTTAATTCAAACATTGCCTTCGTGTCGTCAATGCCCACAAAGGGGAGGTCGAACAGCTTGTTTCCGATTAAAATGATCGGTTTTTTTATTGAGTGCAGATAATTATTATATTCCTCCCGGTCACTGCCTGCGGAAAACAGAACGATACCGTCAACGCCGATATAATCGAAATATTCCAGTGCCGATCTTTCGTTTTTGTTATTTTTTTCGGAAAACTGGAAGATGATGGAGTAGCCGGCGCGCTTTGCGGCATTGACAAAGCTCATTGCAAGCTTCGAAAAAAACTCGTTGTAAAGATCAAAAAGCACAACACCGATGAGCATTGAACTTCCTTGCTCACTGCCTTTGATGCCTGGGATATAATCGTATTCTCTCGCAATGGAAAGAATACGCTCTCTGGTCTTGGGATTTATACCGCTCCTATCATGGAGCGCACGGTCGACCGTGCCTTGAGAAACCCCGGCAATTCGGGCAAGCTGCGTGGTGGTTATTTTCGAGAACCGCCTCATGACAGCCTCAGTTCTCTATGGATTTCAATATCACTGAGCAGTAACATTCCGTCTGCAATTTCAAAATCAACGCATACTCCGTCAACGGTTACGCTTTTAACCTTTTCGCAGTCCGGTACAGAAAGCGAACGCAGTAAAAGGGGATTACCAAGCATAGAAATACGACATCCGGTGCGGTCAAATTCCACCGTGCCCCAACTTTCACATACACTGAACAGATATTTTCCCTCTCCGGAAATCGGCGCAAAGCCTATATGCTTTTCTGTCATATCAAAGGTGAATCCGCTGTATATGGGCATGAGTGCGTAGGAAGCCATGGAACGGGCATAGTTGCTGCCGCACTCGATCTCGTTCCATGGGTTGCGCTTTTCTCCGTCGTAGCGGTCACGGATGGCCTTGACCATGGTTTCACCCTCGGCGGTAAAGCCTTCCGCAATCATAAGACCTGCAAGGGCATACTCAAAGCCGGTCATGGTTTCTTCGCAGTATGTGATCGGAATTGCGGGGATCTTGCTGCCGTCGGGATATGCACACATGATTGTTCCAGCCTCATCGTTAAGGGAGAATACTCTCCACATGTTCGTGACCTCACGCATAGATTTATTGAAGTTGTTTTTATACATATTTTCAAGGGCGATCTTTTTCTTTTCCGAATCGAAAACATCGTCAACACCGATAAGCACCGCATGCCAATCTGCCAGCATTTGGTCGATGATGGAGCCGTCGGCTATCTGGTATTTGATTTCCTTCGCCTCTTCATTCCAATAGCTGTCTGCGGCACCGAAGCGGTCAACGATGGATTTGTCCGTGAGATCCACCTTCTGACAGAAGTAGCTTCCGTTGAAAAGCTTCTCGTTCATGAAGGCTTTGCCGCTGTTGTAAAGACGTGTGTAAAGGCTTACACGCTTTTCATCCCCGAGATGCTTTGCCATCCTGGCACCGCAGTCAAGAGCAAGCAGATAGAAGCCCTGAAGCCAGGAGCTGGGACCGAAAAGCTCCATATCGAGAGTGTGATGCTGACGGCCTTCAAGAACACCGTCCATATCAGCATCCCATTTATCGGGATTCTCCGGTGACCAGGCATATTCCAGCATTTTGAAAATACTATCCGAATGTTTTTCCAGCCATTCGTTGTCGCCGGAAAGCTTCCATTCCCGGTAACACTTGATAACCTCGCCCATCTGACCGTCAACGCAGGGACGGAACCACATCTCATTCTTAAGAGGAAGATTTACGCGGAAGCTTGTGGCGCCGCTGTCCTGAAGGGCATATTTCATCGTAATCTCGCGGATCGAACGCTCGAGCCTTGGGAAAAGATAAGGCATAGCGTAAGCGTAGTTCCAGACGTGCTGGCAGGTTCCGAAGCAGGAGCCTTCCGTGGCACTGCATCCCTCCCAGCCCCAGAAGGAACCGTCCTCGAGGCGAAGTGCGGTGGGAGATTTTAAAACGGAAAGATTTGCGGATATGGCATCCTTTACCGACTCCGAAAGACTGCAGGACTGCAGTGCTTGTGAAAAGAGAGCGGTCTTGGCGTAAAGGGAGTCGAAATTCTCAAGGGAGTATTTCGCGGTGGCAAATGAATTTTTAAACTGTGTTGCGTAGTAGTTGCGCCAGGTAGTGGCTTCCCCGTCACGGGGTGCCCAATAGTTGTATGCGGTGGGAACGTTCCATGCAATTATAAAGCGGAGCTTTGCTTTTCCCTTTGCCGGGATATCCACATGGGAAGCGACGGTTCCGTGATCCTTGCGCGTTTTTGCAGGCTCGTCGTAATGCCTTTTGGGCATACGGTCAAGGTTTGCGAAGTTTTTCCAATAGGTAGTGACACTGTCCGTGATGAGATGACCTCTGTACCAGTACTCTTGAATGTCAGTATCGCCGCCGGTGAGGATACAAAGATCGGAATATTCCTTCACGTTATGGTCTGTGTCCGCACTTTTCAGTAGGATTCCGTTTAAATTGCCCTCCGACATATTTTCGTTAAGAGTCGATGCGGCAGGATTGCATACAGTGCCCGCTATAGTGAAGCGAATATCTTCATCCGCTGTATTTTCGATCTCCCACTCAAAAAATGCTGCCGGAAGGCTTGAGTTATATTCGTCGTGGGGGATAAAGGGGTTGAATGCGCAGAGGCGTACCACCGCCGGAAAATCCTCGTCTGCAAAGGTAAGATTCGCCATAGGGAAAGTTCCCTCAAAGGTCACGTCCTTAAAGTGCGGAAAGCCTGCAAATGAGTTATCAAGAGGACCGTATCCGTATCCAAGCCCTCCCATTCCTCTGCCCGCACCCGGTGTTCCTGTGAGATTTTCAAGGGTGTCGCCCTGCAGGATCTTGGCGACGGTTTTGCCGCCGCAGTCCGCTTTTATGGCAAAGTGAGAGTATCCGTTTCGCGAGCATTTGTCGGGATGATTGAAAATTTCCCAGTCACGTAATTCGCCGTTTCCCATAAGACCGATACATCCCGTACCGATGCCACCAAGAGGAAATGAAATGTTTTGTGTTTTTCGGTTTTTATATATCATATAGCACCTCTCAAAAAAATACCTGTTACCTCTATTTTAGCATAGAAAAAAGACCGTGTCAACTTACACGGAGATTTTTTCGTACTAATTAAATCATCTATTATCGGGCATAATATGCACGAAAAAGAAATCACGGAGGAGATTTTTTATGTGTACAGCTGTATGCTGCAGAAATGAAGACTCATATTTCGGACGGAATCTTGATCTTGAGCGAGGGTACGGTGAGCAGGTAGTCATCACGCCGCGAAATTATGAATTTAAAATGCGCTGTCTGCCCCCTATGCGTTCGCACTATGCTATGATAGGCATGGCTGCCGTTGTCCGTGACATACCGTTGTATTTTGAGGCAACAAATGAAAAGGGGCTCAGCATGGCAGGGCTGAATTTTCCCGGCAATGCCGTGTACTGTGACCTCCACAGGGACAAGGATAATGTTGCCCCATTTGAATTTATCCCCTGGATTTTGGGACAATGCTCCACTGTGGGTGAGGTCAAGCATATGCTTGACAGAATAAATTTAGCTAACATGAATTTCAGCGAAGATCTGCCCTTGTCCCCCCTTCACTGGATGATAAGCGACAAAAAAAGCACGCTCACGGTAGAAAGCGTGCATGATGGGCTTAAAATTTATGACAACCCCTTCGAGGTTCTGACAAATAATCCGACTTTTGACTTCCACTTTACAAATATGAGCAACTATATGGCGCTTGATGTTGGTCCGGCAGTATCACGCCTGAAGCCGGGGCTGCCGGTGAAAAATTACAGCCTCGGTATGGGGGCACTTGGACTGCCGGGTGATTTTTCAAGCCCATCCCGATTTGTAAAGGCGTTTTTTGTAAAGGAGAACTCTCTGTTCGACGAGGATGAAAAATCGAAGGTAAATCAATTCTTTCACATTCTCGGTTCTGTGGCGATGCCGAAGGGCTGTGTTTTGGGAGAGGGGGGATTTGAATATACCCGTTATACAAGCTGCTGCAATGTCCATAAGGGAATATATTACTACACCACCTACGGAAACTCCGAAATCACCGCTGTGGATATGAGAGTCACTGATCTAAACGGCTCACGCTTATATATCCATAAAGCCACGGGAATGTGAGCGTGCGGGAATTCAGGTGCCGTCTTCTCTTTCTTCGGGCAGCTTGATATGGTGAGAAAGAGCGCTTCGACGGTAGTTTAATGGCGTAATTCCCACTACCCGCTTGAATATTCTTGAAAAGTAGTTATAATCGAAAAAGCCGCACATTTCGGAAATCTTTATGAGCGTAAATTCATTTGTGGCGATCAGTCGCTTGGCGAGGTCGACCCTTTCGGAGTTTATGTATTCGAAAACAGTCATGCCCGTATATTTTTTGAAGACTGCGCAGATGTACTGCTCCACAATGTGGATCTGGTTTGAGATCTCTCCCAAAGTGATGTGCTCACAGAGATGGTCGTTTATATACTGCTTTATCAGCTTTACATGGACGTTTCCGCTGTCATTAGCGATTTCCTTCAGCTGACAGCACAGGTATAGGAATATGGACAGGCACTTATTTTCCTTTTGTAAATCTATTGAGAGGGAGTCTTTTTTGGCGTTTTCAAGCAGGTAGACGGTATTGGGGCAAAGAGCATTTTCCACTAATCCCGAAACGCCCAAATCAAAGTCATCGGGGACTTTCACATTGAAGCTCACATAGTATGCCGGGGCAGTACCGCAAAGCCGCTGTCGTATACAGCCCCGTGGGAAAACAATAGCATCTCCAGCTTTCGCGGTGACCGGATTTCCGTTAAACCGATATGATATTTCTCCGGAAAGAACGTAGGTCACATCCACATATGTAAGCAGAACGGGTGCTGTTGCATTTACGGCAGGCACACTGCGAAAGAGCAAACGAATAAACTTCATATTGTCATATAATTTATCCATGATCATCCCCCTTTTACCGCGGATTTCTATTATCAGTATATCAGATTTTTCCGCAAATTGCAAGCCTTTTTCGGGTTTTTTGAGTTTGCGAAGGATGATGTGAATATCGTACTAATTTTGGGCGAAAAATATTAACATCATATGTGAACAAGAGCCGTTGACTTTCGCCTAATTCAGATGTAACCCTTGACATTTTTTCCTTTACCGTTAATTCCTGCGCCCCGAAAGCTAAGAACCCCTGCCTGTCTTCATAAGCTATGCACACAAAGCCTACAATATAAAACCCGATATTGAAACGAATCTTACCCTCGATTTCATGCCCATTGCCGACGTAGTTCACCGCTTACCCCTTTCCTGATGAAAAGACCCACAGCTAATATCTTCGAGTAGGAATGTCGCTATCGGATCGCCGCTGCAGTTGCAGCTGAACTGTATTGACAAATCACTTGCGGTGTGATATAATGATGAAAATAAGTGTTTTTCATGAGAAAAGAAAGGACAAGTCACCATGAAAATTCCCGAAGCCGGCGTTATAAAACGCATCCTCACCCCAAGTGACGGATATCACTATTTCTTCGGCTATTACGACCTGCTCGCTTACGACCCGGCCGACCGCCGTCATCTTCTCCACAGAGTCACCCTCGATTACCGTGACAGACTCCCGAACAAAGACGATGTGGCAGAGCTTGGTTATGTTGACACAGTAACCGGCGAGATGACCCTTTTCGCCGAAACCACCGCGTGGAACTTCCAGCAGGGCGCCCTGCTTCAGTGGAACCCTGCCAAGCCCGACGAGGAGGTCATCTACAACGTCCGCGACGGAAAGGAATTCCGTTGTGTTATACACAATTTGAAGACTGGAAAGAAGCGTATGGCAGAGCGTGCCGTTGCCAATGTGTCACCCGACGGCAAATGGGGACTTGCCATCAATATGTCCCGAGTTTTCGACTTCCGTCCCGGATACGGCTACAGCGACGTTCCCGACAAGTGGGCAGACGTTGCAACTCCCGATGACGACGGCGTATACCTCGTAAATCTCGAAACCGGCGCGTCAAAGCTTATAATCGACTACGCACGTATCGCAAGGGAGTTCCCCAGCGAGAAATTTGCCGATGCGAAGTTTGTTGTCAATCACATTACTTTCAATCAGGCATCAAACCGCTTCCTTTTCCTCAACCGCAATTTTGCAAAGATAGGAAGAGGTATAGGCTGGGCGACCTGGCTTTATACCTCTGACCTTGAGGGCAATCTCTATTCTCTGCTTTCTGAAACCATGGTATCTCACTACCACTGGAAGGATGACAAGACGATACTCGGCTATCTCCGCTTCGACGGTGTGGACGGTGTACACGAGATCAAAGACATGGCGCACGAGAATGTACATTTTGACCATCCTATGTTTAAATATGACATACATACCCTCTATTCGCCCGATCGCCGCTTCTTCATCGGTGACGACTATCCGGATGACGATTCCTTCCGTCACATCTACATCCGTGACAGCAAGACCGGTGAGATCGCCGAGCTTTATAAGGAATTCTCCACCGCTCCGGATATAGGTGACAACCGCTGTGATCTCCACAACATCTGGTCCCACGACGGCAAGCGTATCTCCTTTGACTCCACCGCTAACGGCATCCGCGAGATCGCCGAGCTTGATGTGGCTTTCCTTTATGAGGAGTAAAATTCAATATTTAAAATCACCCGGGGAGGAGCTTTCTTATATGAGAGTTCCCTCCGGGGCTTTTTTGTCTTGAATTCCGCCTTCAGCACTGGTGGCGGCTCGGGGAGCCGCTCCTGACGTATGCCGCCCTCGGCATCGGGGGGACGGCTCGAGGAGCCGCTTCTGGCGTATGCCGTTCTCGGCATCCTTGGAGGCTCGGGAGAGCCTCTACCGACATATGCCGTCCTCGGCATTGGGGGCGAAACTCGGAGGAGGGGGAACCATACTGCGTAAAGGCTCCCCCTCCTCCCCAACCCTCCACCTCCTCTTTCGCCAAC
>JAZRPJ010000086.1:0-5956 GCA_045649205.1 Candidatus Flemingiibacterium sp. | reverse complement strand
CCTCAATCCCCAGAACGGCAAACTTTTTAACATAAACTAAAATCCACCCCATAGGTTTGGCGGCTGAGTTAACCCCGACTTCATGTGATAACATCCACCGTCTGACCACACTGACGAGTGATTCCACTGCCAAACGTACCGTCCCTTGAAGCCTTAGCGGAAACGCTGTTAGGGCGCTATACCCGAACATAGGTGCACCCCCAAATGTGGACGGTAGCGAAAGAGGGGGCGGAGGGTTGGGGAGGAGGGGGAGCCTTTACGCAGTATGGTTCCCCCTCCTCCGAGTTTCGCCCCCGATGCCGAGGACGGCATATAACGGGAGGAGCAAGCCCCTACACTACGGTGACATGCCCCATCGTTCGGGGCAGAACATAACGGGCCGCCGAGGACGTCGACCCCTACGGGACTGTGCCCCGAATGCCCGAGGACGGCACACGCCCGAATGCCCGGGACTGTGCCCCGAATGCCCGAGGCGGCGCACGCCTCAATGCCGCCGACCGCCACCAAGACAAAACGCGAGGGTGGAAGCAAGCTCCCACCCTCCAAATCAGCGTACAGCAAAATATTTTATCAAAACATAGCGCAGAGAGCCTTTTTCACTCTTGAAATCTTCAAGGAGTCTGCCAAGACACCTGATAAGCAAATCAAGCTCACTCGCCGAAATATCCCTGGCAAATTCGCATTTGCGAATGAGAATCAAAGCCTCGGAAATACCGACGTACGTCTTGTCGGCACGAAGTGCGAAATCTTCCCACCGCTCGCCGGCAAAAGGCGTTATCCCACGGCATCGAAGGAGCCGCAGTATCCGCTCACCCACTTCCCTGCCGATTTCGGATTCGTTTCCGCTTTCGGAATGAGAGAATCTTTCATACCTTTCGTTTACACTCATAATATGCCGCCGCACAGCAATAATCAGTATCGCCGCGAAAGCCGCAGAAATAAAAATTGTCGCAATAAACGGTATCATTCCGGGGGATTTCTTCCCCGTGGAAGGTGGCACATTTCCGTGGGAGCTGTCGGAATCAGAGGTCTTGTCGGGACTGCGTGAGGTGTCATTAGTGTTTTCTGTGCTGTCAGGAGGAACAGCTTCGTCAGTGCCGTCGATGTCGGATGAAGTGTCGGGCGAGGTATCGGAATCGGGGAGCTGTGACGGCTCGTCCCCGTTGCCGGTAAAGGTGACCTCGTACTGTACCCAGCCGAAATTCTCATAGAAAACCTCCACCCAGGCGTGGGCATCGCCGTCACGGACGGTGGCTGTGTATGCCCCGGGAGCAGAGCTTGACGCGGCGGTAAATTCCTTCGCCGCATAGCCTTCGGCGTAACGTGCCGGAATTCCCGCGCTTCGAAGAAGCATCACCGCCGCCGTAGCATACTGCACACAGTAGCCCTCTTTCGTATCAAAAAGAAAGGTTTCGGCGGCGTTTATGTATTCTCTGTCCGGTGAGGGAGATTTCGGAGTAAGGGTGTAGGTCATGTTATCACTTAAATAATTAATGACCGCCATAACCATTTCGTGGCGTAATTTGACGGGGTCGCCCCGGTCTGCGATGCCGGAGTTTTCGGTTATTTCACCCATAA
This sequence comes from Candidatus Flemingiibacterium sp., assembly GCA_045649205.1. GTDB lineage: Bacteria > Bacillota > Clostridia > Oscillospirales > CAG-272 > Flemingiibacterium. Next base: position 4,378 of record JAZRPJ010000086.1, on the reverse strand, counting down.
GCACCGCGAAGGCATCAAATCCCTCGCAGGGAGATAAATAGTTTTCATATACATATTCCTCATACATTTCAAAATTATCGAGAACCGCATCGACCTGACGCCGTTCATCTTCGTTCATGAGGAAAACATAACGGTAGGAAAGGCTATCTTCGCCCTCCGGCAGAATATATCCGTCGGAGAATGGAGCGAAATCAGTATCCGCCGGTGCGCAGACACTCCTTATTTCAGAGGGAGAATATCCCCCCACACGCATGTAACGGGCTTTTTTGATAGGTTCTGTCTGCAGGGCGTAATAATTTATAAAATTCGAGAGGTTATCGGCAAAATTACTGTCATCACGGTAAGGCAGATTGGCTAAAAATCCGTATTCGTCCATGAACATATAGTAGCTGCTGCTGAAAATCCCGTCGTAATAATTGGAGTAAGCTGCAGTGTCCGCTTCGCGTGTCCCGTATTTTAAAAAGCCGAGGGGCTGGTCACTGTAGGATGGCATGGCTACAAGAGAGGAAGAAAGGGACTTCTCCGATATGTACACCGGTGCGGTAATATATCCGAGGGAGATGTGAGGACGGGATTTTTCCTCCGGCCGCAGAGCCACAAGCTCCGGGTCTACGGCACGAAGAAGCTCCGCAGTTAAAAATTCCGGCGTGAAGCCGATTCCGAACTTTTCTCTGTAAAGGGAGATGCGGTCGAGGGAAACTGTGTGCCAGCCGTCACCGTAATAGTCGGTGCCCGTCCACATACGAAGATAAACGGGGATATCGGTTTCGGTATGGATTTTGAAAATTTTCTTTCCGCTGTATATACGGTTTTCGGCTTGGGTGGAGCGTTCTTCCTCCGGTATACTGCCGGTGAAGAAAAATGCGGAAGAGCCGTACCAGCCGGTGTTTACGGTAGAGGAAATAAAGGATTCCGCCTTTTTCACAGGCTTTGAAATTTGGGGAATATCCGGCATGGCGTAGGAAATTCTTGTCACGGGAAGCGAAATTACAAGAGCCAAAAGTCCGGCAGCCACGGCAATGTATCCGCCGAAATAGGAGTTGATTTTTGCCGTATAGGCTATTTCTTTTGGAAACTTTATGGGTTTTTGGATGTTCTTTTTGCTTGTGTACAGATTATCGTAGCAGGCGAGGGCGGCAAGGGCCGATGCCGCGGACAGAGTGAGCGCCAAAGAAAGTCTGTTCTCGCACATTCCGAAGTAAAGTAAAAAAACGGTAGGGACGGATATCAGAATGAGGGTGGGCAGAGTACGGACTTTTTTTGCGGTGAGGGCGGCGAGGGTCACGCCGAAAGCCGCCGTTATGATTATAAATGAAGTGAAGAAAAGTCCCCTTTCCGAGATGCCCTTTTCCGAAAGGAAATCGCTTAAATCATAGAGGGCTTCTTCGGTGACATATTCGCAGGCGAAAAGCCGTGCCTGCCAGACATTTGCCACAGAATAAAAGGCGTTCTCCACAATGTAGAAGGAGTCCCTGATAAAAAGAAGGAATCCGCTGATGATGGAAGCGAATATCGCAATACCGCCAAGGCAGATATACCGTGACCGGCTCATGGTGATTCCCACTGCCGACGAGATAAGGCTTACAGCGATGACTGCGGCAAGAGGAAGCTTTGCCGACAGAGCCTCCGAGATAAAAAGGGATACCGAAAAAACGGAAAACGCCACCGTGAGGCATCGCAGTATCAGTCCGATAATGCGGACGGTGACAGTGGAGCTGTAGGTCTGGTGCTCTGGAAAAAGAAGCTCTTTTTCAGGCGCTTGATGGGCTTTCACCAATATCCCTCCTTTCATCGGGTATGGGCAGGCTTAAAAAACAGCGTTCACAGCCGTGAAGCCTTTACGGAGCTGTAAATTCGGTAATGCGGACCCCGGCACTTGACAGGGCATTAAGTCCGCGGTTGACGGTGCTTTCAGCTGAATCCTTTTCCGCCTTGCTGCGGCAGAGGACAAGCTCTGCGTTTCTGTCGGCGGCGACGAGGTAATTCTTGACCTTTTCCTCTCCCATGTGAGCTGCCGCAAAAACGGCAGGGCCTTTCGGAAGCCGTGGGTCGCGGCAGAGTACAGTAGGATGGTCGGATAGGGGCGAGGGCTTGATGCGGCAGAGTGTCGGCATATTTTCCATAAGCTCCGCCTCGGAACGAACGGGAAGAAAAGTCGGTCCGTCATCCGACAGCCAGGAAATAACACTTCCCTTTCCAAGGGACAATTCACGGCGGCATACGGCGATAGCACCTTCAATTACGAGGTCTGCGTGCATGAGGGATGAAAATTCGTCCTCGTTAGCGTCTTTTTCAAGGTCGCAGAAAATTTTTACCGCAGGACGGTCCTCTCCGGATAATTCCTTCACTAAAATGTCCTCGGATTTTGAGGAGAGCTTCCAGTGTATACTTTTTGGACTGTCGCCGCGCTCGTAAATGCGGATATTTTCCGGCTCGCCCTGCATACGGCTGTCACCGGGTCTTGGGATCGGATTCCCGGGGGAAACGGTTTTTGGGGCTGTTTCTTCGGGAAGCTGAAAGATCCTTGGCAGTACGAGAACTTTTCCGGAAGCCTTCACGGGGATTTTTATATTGACTGCGCGAAACACATCGGAAGCCCACAGCTCCGCAAGGGCGATCTCGTATTCGCCGCGGAGTGCAAAAATGGCGTTCCGTTCTATTCTGCAATGGGAAAAGGGAATAAGAGAGAAAATGATATGACTCTCGGTACAGCTCACTTTATCTTGGTCGGGTAAAGTGAGAACGGCACGAACCGTGGAAAAAGGGAGAGGTGAAGAATTCTTCACCGAAACAAGGACCCGCAGGGGACTGTTCTTTTTAACAGTGCTGTCGGAAAGACGGATATGAGCAGAAATACAGAACCTTGCCGTTAAGAGTTGCACAAGGCTGATCGTGGGCAGCAGAAGCACGAAAAGGAAAAGTATATATGATGCCGCCATTTTCACGGACTGCGCCAAAATAAGTGCTACGGCAAGGATCATGGGATAAATGATCGCCGTTTTGCCGAAGGACAGCGGAAAGGAGTTAAACAATCTTCTCATTGCGTTAACGTCTTCCCTTGCGTGGGATAGGGACGGAGCGTACAATTTCCGCAGTTACATCCTCGGCGGAGATGCGGCGCATTTTTGCCTCCGGGGAAAGAATCAGACGGTGAGCCACAGCAGGGGTGAAAAGGTCGCATACGTCCTCGGGGACTACATAGCTCCTCTTTTGCATAAATGCGTAGGCACGGCATATATTTTTTATGGCGATGGAGGCTCTGGGACTTGCGCCAAGAGATACAGCGGGGTGATTTCTCGTTGCCTGTACGAGAGCCACGATGTAGCGGCAAATTTCTTCATCCATATGCACATCAAGCATAAGTGCGCGGAGAAATCCCACAAGAGCCGGGCTAATTGCGGGCTTTTTCGGACCGCGCTCGGCGGAACGAGGACCGCCAAGGCTTTCGGAAACGATGCGAGCCTCTTCCTCTGCGGTTGGGTAACCGAGGGAGAGCTTGAGTCCGAAACGGTCAAGCTGTGCCTCGGGTAAAGGGTGAGTACCCACAAACCCTGAGGGGTTCTGGGTGGCGATGACCATAAATGGAGAAGGCAGCTCATAGCTTTCGCCGTCTACGGTGACTTTGCCTTCTTCCATGGCTTCAAGCAGTGCGGATTGAGTTTTTGGGGAGGCGCGGTTGATCTCATCGGCGAGGAGGATATTTGTCATAACAACGCCGGGGGTGAATTGGAATTTTTCATCCCGTCTGTTGTATATATTGAAGCCGGTGATATCCGATGCCGTAAGGTCGGGGGTGAACTGCGCCCGGCGGAATGACAGACCTGCCGCGGCGGCAAGGGATGATGCAAGCGTGGTTTTTCCCGTGCCGGGGACATCCTCGATAAGCACGTGCGCGCCTGCTAACATAGCCGTGACCAGCAGAGTCACCTCTCTGTGCTTTCCGATGATTACCTTTTCTATTTCTTTTGTCAGACGTTCAGCCGAGCTGTAGGCCTTTTCAGCGTCTATGTCTGCGAACCGTACTTCGCCGAGTACGGCTTTTTCTGTGTCAGCGGTATTCATATAAGTCCACCTCGTTTTTCAGTGCCTGCACTTTGCAGCAACCATATTATTTATAATTATACCATAAAATAACTGCTGCCGCAATAGGGTTGACGATTATTTCAGTCGAAATTTGCAAGTCTGTGTATTGTTTTGAGGGGTAAACGGGCAAAAGCTGAGTATTTTTATGAAAAATTCCTTGACAAAGGAGGGCTGTAGTGGTATAATAATAATGTATATCTGTGTGAACACTTTATTGCGCTTTTGATTTTTATTCAGCAAAACTCCTAAGTATCAGTAAATTGTGAAGGGTATGATGCCGTTTAGGCATCGAAAA
>JAZRPJ010000085.1:0-5861 GCA_045649205.1 Candidatus Flemingiibacterium sp. | reverse complement strand
TGCCAAACGTACCGCCCCTTGAAGCCTTAGCGGTAACGCTGTTAGGGCGCTATACCCGAACATAGATGCTGCCCCTTGGCGGACGGTTGGCGAAAGAGAGGGGGAAGGGTTGGGGAGGGGGGAGAGCCTTTACGCAGTATGGTTCTCCCCTCTCCGAGTAATGCCCCAATGCCGAGAACGGCATACGACGGGATAGGCTCCCCGAGCCTCCTAAGATGCCGAGGACGGCACATGATAGCTTGCCGTAACCACCATTCTCCCCTTGCATGGGGGCGTGCCCCAATGCCATTCTGTGTGCTAAATGATTAATTAAATTAAGTATACACGAAACAAGTATTATCGTTTTGTCGAAAAAACGCCCTTGAGGTTGACAAAAAGTGACATTTAATGTATAATATTCTTGTCCTTGCACAGAATTATGTTTTAAGAAAGTACAATATGGTGTGACAGTGATAAAGAATTATACAAAAATGTTGAAACGTGAGTTTGCAGGCTATAACGCCTCAAAACTCATGAAAGACCTGATGGCAGGTCTTACCGTTACCGCAGTTTCCCTACCTTTGGCATTGGCTTTCGGATTTTCCAGCGGCGCTGACGCGGCGGCAGGTCTTATCACCGCTATTGTGGCAAGCCTTGTGATCGGTGCACTCTCCGGCGCATCCTATCAGATTTCAGGCCCTACCGGCACTATGACGGTAGTCCTTTTCTCGGCACTGGCCTCTCACGGCTCTAACGGAATTTTCCTCATATGCTTTATGGCAGGTATAATCCGTGTACTTTGCGGTATATTCAAGCTCGGCAAGCTGGTGGAACTGATTCCACGTCCCGTTATCACCGGATTCACTTCGGGTATCGCTCTTCTCATTATTTCACAGCAAATCGATCCCTTTTTCGGAACAACATCCGCGGGGACATCCACCATCGAGAAACTCATGTCCTACGGCAAGCTCGGATTCAGCCCTAATCTTATAACTCTGCTTCTCGGCGTTATTGTAGTAGCAATCATGATTTTCTGGCCAAAAAAATGGAACAATGCCGTTCCGTCATCCCTTGTGGGAATTATAGTTTCCACAGTTGTTTTTGTCATCTTCAAGTTCGAAGGCGTCGATACTGTGGGCGAAATTCCAAAGCAGCTCTTCCTTGAAAACAGACTTGACCTGGGAGCCGTCACCCCAAAGATGATACTTGAGCTTTTTCCCTCGGCAATTACCGTGGCGGCACTCTGTATGATCGAAACTCTCCTCTGCGGCGCGTCGGCTTCTGAGATGAAAAAAGAGCCTTTTGATGCTGATATCGAACTTGTAGCTCAGGGAGTTGGCAATATGATCATACCCTTTTTCGGCGGTGTCCCTGCCACAGCGGCACTGGCACGCACAAGCGTGGCGATCCGTTCCGGCGCACAGACAAGACTCACCACAATTTTTCATGCAATGTGGATGCTTGCCGCCATGTTCCTTCTCGGATCTGTGATCTCACTTATTCCCATGTCCTCTCTTGGCGGCGTGCTTATAGTTTCCGCTTGGAAAATGAACAATTGGCCCTCAATCAAGTATATGTTCAAGCGTAAATTCGCCGGCGCGATAATCCAGTATCTTGCCACTATGATCGTTACCGTCGTTTTCGACCTTACGGTTGCGATAATCGTCGGCATCGTGTGCGCTCTTGTTGCTTTTGCAAAAAGCGCGGCACATATTCATGTTTCCTCCTCCGGGGTCAATGCCCAGCGTATGGAAAATAAAGGCGGCATCGGCGAAGGTCATGAGGATAGCCTCGTTGTCTATGTCACCGGAAATATTTTCTTTGCCAACGTAAACAGATTCACCGAAAAAATGCGTGAGCTTCCGGAGTGCGGTGAAATGATTATCTCCATGCGAGGTGTTCCGGACGTGGACATCACCTCTATGGAAGCCATATCCGGACTTGCCCGTGAATGGCGCGGCAGGGGTATGCGTGTAGTATTCTGTGCTCTTGATGAGGATGTAGAAAGAATCTTCCGGCAGAGCGGCTTTTTCGATGAGCTTGGTGAGGAATGCTTCTTCTCCGGCGTGGATAAAGCTCTTACCGCAGATGCGGTTTTGATAAATGCATAAAATACGGGCAGTGCAAAATGCACTGCCCGTGATTTTTATAAAATTATGCAGATAAGACCGCCGCTGCCCTCATTGATGATCCTGCCGAGAGTTTCGGATAATTTAGCTCTGGCATCCTCGGGCATATGACCGAGCTTATTGTGAAGTCCCTCGTTGATGAGCTGATGCAGAGTCTTTCCGAACATATTGGACTGCCATATCTTTTTCGGATCTTCCTCAAATTCACGCAACATGAACTGCACCATTTCTTCAGACTGCTGCTCTGTCCCCACAACGGGATTTATCTCCGTTTCAATATTCGCCTTTATCATGTGTATGCTGGGCGCCGATGCACGAAGCCGCACACCGTATCCTCCCGATTGCTTGACAATTTCCGGTTCTTCAAGGTGTAAGTCCTCGATTTCCGGCATGACGATACCGTAGCCCTTTTCCTCCACAGCCTCAAGGGCTTCTGCTACGCGGTCGTATTTTTCTTTCATAGCAGAGAGACTTGTAAGGGTAGTGATAAGCGCCTCCTCGCTGTTTATCTCAAGTCCGCAAAGCTCACTTACTGTCTTGTAATAAAGCCCGTCGTGAAGCTCCGCCGACAGATATGCATTGCCACGCCCAAGGTCGATTTTATCAACCTTTACCGACTTTATGTACTCATTTTCCGGAGCCTCGGTGAATATTTTTGATATCTCACCGATTTTTGTTACCTTCTCGCCGCGTTCCATAAAAAATTTGTTTATCGCTGACTTCATCTTGTGTGCAGGATCAAGGGCATTGGTCCAATCGGGTAGCGAAACCTTAACCTCGCAAATGGGGAATTCCATTAAAATAAGCTCCAAGATATGCCGTATATCATCACCGTCAAGTCGCAGACAATTTACAAGTGCCACGGGCGCCGCATACTTTTCTTCAAGCTCAAAGGCAAGCTTCACCGCACTCTCACTCTCCGGCTCAGCGGAATTAAGGATAATGGCGAAAGGCTTTCCTGCCTCCTTTAATTCACGGACAACTCTCTCCTCCGCCTCCACATAGCTGCCTCTGGGTATCTCCCCGATAGTTCCGTCGGTGGTGACAAGCATACCTACAGTGGAGTGCTCAGCGATTACTTTTCTTGTTCCAAGCTCTGCCGCTTCGGCAAAGGGCATTGCCTCTGCCTGCCATGGGGTATGCACCATTCTGGCGCTTCCCTCCTCGATATGCCCGATGGCATCGGGGACGATATACCCCACGCAGTCCACCATTTTCACCTTCATCACCGCATTGTCACCTATGGTGATTTCAACAGCTTCGTCGGGAATGAACTTAGGCTCGGTGGTCATAATGGTCTTACCTGCCGCACTCTGGGGCATTTCGTCACGGGTACGTTCCCTTTCATGCTCGTCACGGATATTGGGAATTACAAGGGAATCCATGAATTTCTTGATAAATGTGGATTTACCCGTACGCACCGGTCCGATAACTCCAAGATAAAAGGTATTTTGACATCTATCGGCAATATCCTTATAAATTTTTGTGTCAGTCATAATTTTTCCTCCAATTAATGATACTGACACATTTATATTAAGCTGCAGGGCGAAATATGCGGATTTTCATAGGGATGTTTACAAATTGCCGGTTTTATGGTATAATGAGATTGGTGATGAGGATGGAAAAGGGAAACAGTATTCCAAAGCGAAAACCTGTACGGTTACAAAATTTTGATTATAATGCTCCCGGCATATATTTTATAACAATATGTACCGAAAATAGGAAATGTATTTTATCTCGCATTGTAGGGGGCGACGTCCTCGACGCCCCAAACCATGTTGAGTTATTGCCATACGGAAAAATTGCGGATAAATATATAAAACAATTAAATGATTTTTATACCGATATAAGTGTTACAAACTATGTTATTATGCCGGATCATATTCATATTATGCTGTTTGTCCATGGAAACGGGGCGTCGAGGACGTCGCCCCCTACAAAGCAACACTCGGTAGTATCCCACTTTATTTCCACATTCAAAAGATTTTGCAACAAAGAATATGGTGTTAACGTATGGCAAAGACACTTCTATGATCACATCATCCGCGGCAAACAGGATTTCGAAGAACACCTGTCATACATCCGTGAAAATCCCATCAGATGGCATTATGAGCATTTGGCAGAACAAAAATTTGAAAGGGGAGATTGTTTATGAAAAATAAAATTACAATTTTCATAGTTGCTTTTTTATGTACCGCTGCTGTAGCTTACGCGGTTTTTAGTAGTCTTTTCCCAAAAGCAAAGCCTATAAATGCTCCAACCGCAGAAGATACCGTATCCATTGCACTCATCCGCAATGATACTACCGCCCACGTAGAGCCGGCAGCATTTGAAGATTTTCTGAAAATCATTACCAATGCCAGCGCTACACGAATTATGAGTGTAAATGATTACCCTACAGCTAAAACTTATTATATCATTGAGATTCATACAACTGCACATACCTATAGGTATTTCACCTATGAGGAAAATTTTCAAGTGTATATTGAAATTCCATATGAGGGTGTTTATAAATCAAACCGGCAATTACTTGATCTAATTTCAGCATATTTTTGAAATTAACCAACTCCCCCGCAGACTGCAAAGTCTGTCGGGGCATTTTTATCCTTCCGCTTCTTCGGCAGGTATCAAAAACTTCCGCAGTCCCCTGCAAAGGTAACCGCAGGGAATACAAAGTAAAAACCAAAGTCCCGAATAAAGGGGGCATATCTGTCCGAAAAGATTGAGAAAACGTTCAGAATAATCCCACACATTCCATTTTAAAAGGATGTTTACAAGGAATCCCACAAGAAGCTCTGCCGACGAGATAAACAATGAGCCGGCAAGACAGCGTTTCCAGACCGGTGACTGTGAATAATGCTTTTCGGTTACATACATAAACATAAGGCAAACACCGCCGCAGAGCGTCATGGTCCAATGGGAATGTCCGCGCCATAAAAGCTCAATGGCTGTATATCCTACCGCGCCTGTGCCAAATACTGCAGTGTATTCTTTGGATAGCTTCATTTTATCACCTATCTATACTGAATTTTCTTCAGATAGGATTCCCACAAAAAATGATATTTATACCTCCCTCCGCTCACCGCTTCCGGGTGGATATCCGAAATGTTTTTTGTATGCTTTGAAGAAACCCGAATAATCGGAAAAGCCGCACTCGGCAAAAATTTTCGTCGGCAGTCCACCGCTGTCGATCATAGCCTTCGCCTTGACAAGACGCTTGATAGTAATATAATTCCAAACCGAGCTTCCCATGGATCTTTTGAATGAACGGCAAAGCTGTGTCTTGCTCATATAGAAATGATTGCAGATCGAATCAAGTGAGAGCGGTGTATCAAGATTATCCATTATGTATCTTACAATTTTGTTTATGTCCGCCTCACCGCTGTCGGACCCCTTACTTACAGCATCATGGAAAGCACTGCGAATTTCATTTAAAAGTCCGAAACTGTTTATTGTTATCGCTATCTCTCTGTCATCTGTTTCTCTTATCATATTGTTAAGAAACTGCAAATACAGTCCACTTTTGAAATTCCGGCTTCGGTAGAGATTAAATTCACCCGCCTGCCGTTTTTCAAATGGCTCGAGAAGTCCGCCTTTCTTATCAAGCAGCTTGACAAAATCCTTTTTAAAGTTGAGGGCGCACCGCTCGTACTTTACATCGGGGGCAAGCTCAATATAGTGAGATTCCGTATCGTTCATAATAAGAATGTCCCCCACCTCAAGAGGATATCTGGTGCCCTCAACATGGAATAC
>JAZRPJ010000084.1:0-7788 GCA_045649205.1 Candidatus Flemingiibacterium sp. | reverse complement strand
TACGTCAGGAGCGGCTCCTCGAGCCATCCTCAATGCCGAGGACGGCATATAACGGGTCGTCGAGGACGTCGACCCCTACGGGACTAGCGCCTCAATGCCGAGGACGGCACATGAGGCAACAAGTGCCCATACATAAACAAGCAGCACCGCAAAAGCGGTGCTGTCGCTATTTAATTTGACCCTGAGGAAGCCTTTTCAGCTTTAAGCCGCTTCAGGTTTTCCAGTTCCTCGAGGAAAGAATCGGCATCGTCGAAATCTCTGTATACAGACGCGAAGCGTATATACGCCACCTCGTCAAGCTCGCGGAGCTTTACCATAATGCGCTCGCCGATCTCTCCGGTGGTAACTTCACCGGAGGCGGTATTCATAAGCTCTGCTTCAATTTCGTCCACGACAGTCGTCATCTGACGGACAGATACCGGGCGCTTCTGACACGCCTTTTTCAGTCCGTTCATGATTTTATCTTTATTAAATGCCTCGCGTGTGTTGTCCCGCTTGCAGACTACAAGCGGCTCGCGCTCAATTGATTCGTATGAGGTAAATCTGTGATGACATTTGACACATTCCCGACGGCGGCGTATACTGCGGTCGTCGTCTATGGGACGTGTGTCGAGAACCTTATCATCTGTGCATCCGCAAACCGGACATTTCATAGTTTATATGCCGCACCTTTCCGTAGCTTGGGACTTTCGCCCTTAATGTTTGTAACGTAAAATTTTCATTTCGAGGACCGAAACTAAGGATTTCTGCCTATCTATGGGAGTACCCATGATACGTAGACCCTATGAGGGAATTTCAATATTTGGTCATGGGAGTATTTGCAGCGGTTTCGCTTCGCTCAAATTGTGAGCTTTCGCGCAAAATTCATAATAATTCGATGAGAAGATAATACATCACGGGGATGGTTACAACCGACAGCGTACTTGAAACTACCACCATGGATGCCCCCGATTCGGTATCGCCGCCGTATGCCGCCGGGTAGACAATACTGTTCATGCCAAGGGGAGTTGCATAGGCAATAAGGACAAAGGAGAGAATGTCGTCGCCTACACCGAGTGCCTTAAGTACAAGAATAAATACAGCCGGGATAACTATAAGCCTGAGGAAAGTAAGCACGTAAACTTTCTTTTTCCCAAGCAGTCTTTTTATCTTGTAGCTGCCGATTATGGTTCCGGCGAGGATCATCGCGATAGGCCCCATGCAGTTTCCTGCTTGATTCAGCGCCTTGACAATAAAGAAATCTTCTCCCGAAATCGTGTTGGCAGTAAAGAAGAAATTTGCATCCAGATATTTTCCGAATCCAAGCAAACCGCAGATGATGCCGGCAAAGGTTGCTATTGTCGGAGGTGCCAGAAAGCCTGCTTTTAAATTAGCGAGAATGCCGGATTTTGCTCCGACCTTGGGGATAAGCACATACATTCCCCAAACGGTGCAGATGATAGTCATGGCGAGGGAAAACATCTTGAATTTGAAGAAGGACTCCCCTCCGAAAACGCCGAGAACGAGGAAATCTCCGATAAATCCGAAGTTTCCGAAGGTAAGTCCGTATTTATAGACATTACGTTGATATGCTGCGGCATCGCTTTCCTTATAGTTCCGGACAAACAGCTTCGACAGCGGATATGAAATAATGACTGCGATAGCGCAGAGAACAGCTCCGTAAAGAATCAGTTTGTAATTAGCGACAAAATTTTCTACCGTACAGTATCTGACCTGGGTATAGAAGTTAAGAGCAGGTACTAATGCGAAGGTTTCGAGCTTAGACAGTGTGGAACCGGTATTTTCGGGCACGATACCTGTTTTGCGAAGCACAAAGCCAACTACGATAAGAAGTGCCATCATCGCCATCTGATTAAGCACGAGATAAAAGACTTGCATGAAATAAAGCTCCTCTGGAGAAAAATTATTCGTTCCACGTATATTATAGCACACCGGGTTTATTTTTTCAATAGTTATGGAAAATTTTCGTCATAATTCTCGTGTCAAGGGAGGGATATTCAATGTATAATATTAATACAGCGAAAACGATGGAGGAATTACTATGCATCCAATGATAGGTATTACGGTGGGAAACAACACCGATGGCGATTTTTTTCTTCGCAGACAATACTGTTCCGCTATTCTTCGTGCGGGTGGTATTCCCATACTTTTGCCGCCTGTGGGGAGTCCTGCCTCGGCAGTGGGCATCTGCAACGGGATATTATTCAGCGGCGGCGGAGATATAGCCCCAAGCCTTTGCGGAATCACCGATTATGATCCGGCGTATCTTTTCGAGCCTTCGCCGGAGAGGGATAAATATGAGCTTGAGCTTGCCGAATTAGCTTTTGAAAGGGATCTTCCCATTCTCGCAATCTGCCGGGGAATACAGGTCCTGAACGTATCGAGAGGCGGTACACTGAAATTCCATATAGACGGTCACACGCAGAAGCTCTCCCGTGACCAGCCCTCTCACGAAATCGAAATTTCTCCCGATTCACGGCTATGCCGCCTTGTTGGCGAAAATAAATTATGGGTGAACAGCTTCCATCACCAGGCGATAGAGAAGATCGGTGACAGTCTTTCCGTGACAGCGGTATCAGGTGACGGAATCATCGAGGCTGCGGAAGCTGTCGGCAAGCACTTCTGCATAGGTGTGCAGTGGCACCCGGAGCATATGAAAGGATATGCCGCCGACGTCCTCTTTGCAGGATTATGTGCGGCGGCAACAGAGTAGTTTTTACTGACGGCTCCTTCTTTTCATCAGCTTTGTGAGAAGCTCTGACAGGGGTAAAATAAGAAATCCGGCGGTAAGGTTTCCGAGCCCGTGGATGAGATCAAAGGGCAGTCCTGCCGCGATCCAGGCAATCATGCCGTCGAAGTCCAGCCCGAACATGAAAGCCTGCGCCGGTGCGTACAGTGCGCCGAAAGCGAAGCCGTGGAGTCCGCAGACCAGCGGATACACGATTGACTTTACTGCAATGGGCATACTTTTCGGGAGAAGCATGGTAATCCCCCAAAGTATCGTCCATACATAAAGATATGGGAACCACCACATGGAGAATCCTGCGTACACGCCGTTTATTATCACGTAGACATAAATAGGTATCAGTGCTTTTTTGCGAAATACGATAGTGTAAGTTATCGTAAGCATTCCGAGAAGGTGAATGTTCGGCAGCAGTTCCATTATGATCTTCGAGCAGAACATGACCGTGCCAAGCATAGCAAATACGGTCATTTCCCATATCTTCAGCGAGGGGTTATCCCTTTGTGTACTCAATTCTGTATACGGCACCTTCGGTAATTTCCGTGGTGTCCACTCCACTCATGGCATATTCGCCGTTGACGTAAAATGCCCAGTAACACTGGTTCACATCGTAGTCTGCGGTCATACCGTTTACTGCCTTGACATACAGACCGAACTCGCTTTCATCGCCGGCGAGAAGTTCGTGCTCAATCAGGGCTGCTCCTACGGTATCCTTATCGGTTTTTACGGTAAATGTAACTGTCTTTCCCTCGGCGGCTACTTCAACGACTACAGTTTTGGCACCCTCGCCGAGTTCAGTGTCCTCGGTGTAGGTGGCGTTTTCCCATACACCGGTCGCATCCGCCGCGCCGCAAGCGCCGAGGCAGACGACAATCACAAGGGTAAGAACAAGAGATAATACTTTTTTCATAATAATATTTCCTTTCGAATTTTTTGTCAAAAGGATAAAATAAACGCCCCTTCCTCTGATTCGGCGGAAAAGGCGACACGAAAAAAGCAGATCGCTGCTGTCGGTGTCCGCGTCCTCCATCTTGCCCAAGGAGCATCTACATTTCACAGAACGATAAGCATTCCGACTTAATTCGGTGACGCACCCCTGACGCGTGCCGAAAATTACGGTAATGGCTGTTGCCGCGGATTTTCACCGCTGTTTCCTTATCCCCGAGGTGCGCCGTCCTGCAGCGTCCCCGACAACGAAGCTTTCCGCTTCGATGGACTGTGCTATTCTTTTGCAGTTATATTATACCACGATGTGCTGGCTTTGTCAAGGGTGCGACGCCCGATATATGCCGTACTCGGCACCAAGAGATGGCTCGGAAGCCTCGACCGTCATATGCCGTCCTCGGCGTTGGGGAATGGCTCGAGGGGGGGGAACCATACTGCGTAAAGGCTCCCCCTCCTCGGACTCCGCCCCCTCTTTCGACACCCTCCGCCAAGGGGCAGCACCTATGTTCGGGTATAGCGCCCTAACAGCGTTTCCGCTAAGGCATCAAGGGACGGTACGTTTGGCAGTGGAATCACTCGCTTGTATGGTCAGACGGTGGATGCTATCACATGAAGTCGGGGTTAACTCAGCCGCCAAACCTATGGGGCGGATTTTAGTTTGCGTGAAGAAATTTGCCTGTCCCTTTTGCAATGCCGCTATTCGCGATGTGGGTAAGATTGCCCCCATTAAAATTCTTTGAAGAGGGGTAAAAGTTCCGCAAAGCGGAACTTTGGGGAGAAACTTTCTTATAAGAAAGTTTCTCCCCACAAGACTCCCCCTGCGCGTCCCGCTAAAAAAGATTTTCAACTTTTTTATAAAAAGGTATTGCATTTTTGGAAAATGTGTGGTATACTTAATATAGTAAGAATATGGTATAAGGAAGAGTGGGTTGACAAACTCACTCTTAATTTATTACGTTTAGGCGTTTTTCGCCTGACGTAAAGGTATGGAGAAATTTTTGTGAAAAAGAAAAATTCATCAAAAAATGTAGTTGCTGTGGTGACAGAGGCTTTGACCCCGGTTATAAACGAGTTAGGCTATGAAGTCTGGGACATTGAGTATGTAAAGGAAGGCGCGGACTTTTTCCTGCGCTTCACCATCGACAGCGACGAGGGTATTGACATCGAAGACTGCGAGAAGGTGCATCGCACCATTGATCCCCTGCTCGATGAGATCGACCCAATTGAGGATGCTTACCATCTTGAAGTATCTTCCCCCGGACTTGAACGGGATTTAAAATACGACTGGCATTTCGAGTGTTGTATTGGCGAGAAGGCAGAGCTTCGCCTTTTTGCGCCCCTTGAATCAAAACCCGGAGTTAAATCCTACACGGGAAACCTTAAAGGCTACGAGGATTCCGCCATCATTCTCGATATGAACGGTGAGGAAGTGAGAATCCCACACTCTGCCGTTTCAAAAGCAAAAACAGTATACGATTTCTAATTTTTGTGAAAGGAATAGATTTTAAAAATGAACAACGAATTGTTTGAAGCCCTCGAACTTCTTGAAAAGGAAAAGGGAATCGGAGTGGATTATATGCTGGAGCGTGTGGAAGCAGCTCTCATCAGCGCTTACAAACGTGACAGCAACGGTCTTGCCAACGTCCGTGTTGAGATCAACAAAGACAAAAAGAGCATCCGTGTATTCGAGCAGAAGAATATCGTCGAAGAAGTAACCGACGAGAATCTGGAGATTTCCCTTGAGGACGCACATAAGATAAACAAGAGATATAAGATCGGCGGCATTGCCGAAACCGAGCTGAAGCCGAGGAACTTCCGCCGTCTTGCCGCACAGACAGCAAAGCAGGTCATCATCCAGGGTATCCGTGAGGCAGAACGTTCCATGATCATCAAGGAATATGAGAGCAAGAAGGAAGAGATCATCACCGCCATTGTTGACAGAGTCGATCCCGAAAATGAGGACGTACTCGTTGATACCGGAACAAGCAAGGTATACCTCAAGAAGGCAGACCAGATCCCCGGTGAGCACTTCAACGTAGGCGACCGCGTCAAGGTTTTCGTAACCGAAGTCATGAAAGAATCCATAAGAGGTCCTCTCGTATCCCTTTCGAGAACCTCTGCCGGTCTTGTAAAGCGTCTTTTCGAGCTTGTCGTTCCCGAAATTCAGGACGGCACCGTCGTAATCATGAGCATCACCCGTGAGGCAGGCGCACGCACAAAGATGGCAGTTATGAGCCGTGACGAAAACGTTGATCCCATCGGTGCTTGTATCGGTAACCGCGGAATGAGAATCCAAGGGATTTCCAACGAGCTTCGCGGCGAAAAAATCGACATTATAAAGTACAGCGACGATCCGGCAGAGTACGTAGCCGCCGCACTTTCTCCGGCAACCGTAAAGGATGTTGTATTCGACAGCGAAAAGGTTTGCCGCGTAGTTGTGGATGCGGATCAGCTCTCCCTTGCCATCGGTAAAGAGGGTCAGAACGCGCGTCTTGCCGCGCGTCTTACCGGAATCAAGATCGACATTAAGACAAGAGAGGCACTTGAACAGGAAAATGCCGAGAGAGCAGCCGCTGCCCTCGCCATCGAGAACATAAACGAATCCGACGATGAATAATTCACACAAATCATAAAGGCGGAAAAGCTGCCGGTAATCTCGGTGCTGACCGTCACAACGAAAATACGGGAGGAAATCGTATTTTGCAGGAAAATAATCAGCAGAAGCCAAAGAAAAAGATCCCCGAGCGCAAATGCCTCGGATGCGGAACCTCAAAGCCCAAAGGCGAGCTTGCAAGGGTGGTACGCGGTCCTGACGGAGCGGTATCTCTTGACCTTACCGGCAAAAAGTCCGGCAGAGGTGCATATGTATGTAAGAGCGCGGAATGCCTTAAGAAATGCCGCAAACGTAAATCTATTGAACGCAGTCTTGAAGTGAATATTCCAGACGAGCTGTATTCTCTCATAGAACAGGAGCTTGCCCGGAATGAGTAGTCATAATGAACCGAATAAAAATTTGCATATCCTTAAGGACGGGTGCGAAAAAAAGCTCTTGTCCCTTCTCGGATTTGCGGCACGGGCGAGAAAGATCGTTTCGGGCACAGACCTCTGCCGGGATGAAGTACGGCGAGGCAAATTGCCGCTGGTTATAGTAGCCTCGGATGCATCTGACAACACATTCAAGCGTATCTTTGATGCCTGCAATTATTACGACACGGACCTCTGCAGGGTTCCCATAAGTTCCGCTGACCTGGCATGTCAGATCGGCAAACTGTCGAGCATCGCCGTTGTCGGCGTTAACGATATGAATTTCGTAAACGGAATCACAGCACTTTTTGAAGAAAACCAAACCGATAATACCGCACCGAAAGGAAGATTGATATAATATGGCAGCAAAAGAGAAAAATCAAACCAAAGTCAGCAGTTTAGCGAAGGACTTAGGACTTAAAAACAAGGATCTGCTTGAGATTCTCGCCGCAAACGGAATTGATGCAAAAACTCACTCGACTTCACTTGACCCCGATGAATGGGGACTTATAATGAATGCCCTCACCCTTGGCAAGCAGGTGAAGAGTATCGGCGATTACCTTGACGGCAAGGTTAAGATAGTTTCCGAGGAGCCGAAGCCCAAGGCGGCGAAAGCGGCTGAAAAGCCCGCGGAAGCTTCCGAGGCGGCAGTTACCGCAGAAAAGGCAGAGGAAAAGAAGCCTGCCGAGCCTAAAGCAGAAAAGGCGGCTGAAAAGACTGAAGCAGATAAACCTGCAGATAAAAAGCCTGCCCCCGAAGCTAAAGCCGAAAAGCCTGCAGCAGGCAAAGCTGCAGCAGACAAAGCTGCAGCAGACAAAGCGGCTGAAAAGCCCACAACCAAACCGGAAGAAAAAGCCTCCGAAAAACCAGAGGCAGAAAAGCCCCACGAATCACCGAGAGGCGACAATCGTCCCCAGGGTCAGTCCTTTAACCGTGACAACAACCGTCCCCAGGGTCAAGGCAACTTCAACCGCGACGGCAACCGCCCCCAGGGTCAAGGCAACTTCAACCCCGACGGCAACCGCCCCCAGGGTCAAGGCAACTTCAACCGCGACAATAACCGTCCCCAGGGTCGA
>JAZRPJ010000083.1:0-14463 GCA_045649205.1 Candidatus Flemingiibacterium sp. | reverse complement strand
AAGATACTTGGCTGGAGACGGCCCGGGAAAATAGGTCAACGCCAACTTCTTTTTCCCTTAATATTCCTCCTTAGCTCAGTCGGTAGAGCGCATGACTGTTAATCATGATGTCGCTGGTTCGAGCCCAGCAGGGGGAGCCATAATGGGGCAACAATTTTGCACCCTAACACAAAAGTCCTTGTAAGTCAAGGGCTTTTCGTGTTTTTAGGGGTAAAAAACAACCCCCTTTCACCATTGCACCTTTTCCCCGGCCTTTTGGTCTCGAACCTGCCACCAAATGAAATCGTCTTGACAAAGGAAAAGCTTTATGATAAAATCACACTGAAAGCAAAAGAATATTCAAAAGGAAGTGTAAGAATGATGAAGAAAATCATTGCATTAGCGATTTGCCTACTATTTTTAGTTTCATTAACGTCTTGTAGTTCTATAACTAAATTTGAAAAATGTCATCCCACTCAACAACAGATGACAAAATGGGTAGGGGATTGTGAAGAATTAAGTATTGAATTGTATATCTGTGACGATGACGATTTGATGGTTATCGATTACGGAGAAAAGAAGACTACGTACTATGTATGGTGGCATCAAAACTATTTGACACAAATGTCCGTCAGAGATATGGAGGCGGTTTCTTCCGGCGTGCAAGAGCATCATTCGGCAATCGGATTTTGGGATGTTGAGCTTGTAAACGAGACTTGCTTTAAGCTGACCAATGGTCAAACTACCTCTCTCCCAACCGAAATAACTATGATGCGCGTGCAAACGGAATTGTCCGAAGAAGAAATTCCTTTGCCATAACGCAAATAAAAATATACCTTGTCACTAAAGAATTATGTACTGTGAATATAAATAGGGTTTGAAATTGTTGGGGTAACTCAAAAGCAAACGGAGTCCATTTGGACTCCGTTTTGTTTTGTCAAGACAACCACCAGCGGAGTGAAGTTTCCGAAATCCCCGCAAAGCTCCTTGCCGTATCGCTCGGCTAACGTTATGGGGTCTTCGTCTATGGAGCCGCAGTTTTCCGTACTGATCAGAACCTTGCCGAATTGCTCATGCACAAGTCGAAGCCCTTCAAAATGATCGCCCGAATACCAGTGATGTCCAACTGCCCAGACGCGATCCTTAACAGCCTTTGATGTAAAGATCTTCTTTGTGCGGTCGTAAACACGCTCTTTGTTGTGATCCCAAATAATGATCTTGATATGTGAGAGTCCCTCGCTTTCGAGAACGGGGGATAAATATTTTTCGATGAAATCTCTTTCATCCTCGGGTGAATAACAGCAGCTTTCCCAGGACTGCTTTGCGATTGGCTCATTTTGAACCGAGATGGCGGGAATTGTGATGCCCTCCTCTGCCAGTGCCTTAATATACTTGGCATAATATTTTGCCCAGATCTCTTTATACTCTTCCTTTAAGGAACCGCCACGAACAGCACTTTCATTATCCTTCATAAAGGCAGGCGGACTTCAGGGCGAAGGAAAAAGGATCATCTCATCCTCACAGTACGAAAGGGCATCTTTGATAAAGGGAATGATATATTTCCGATCACGTTCGACAGAAAAGGTTTTTAGCTCCTTATCTCCCTTCTCAATATATGTATAAGTATCAAGAGAAAAGTCGCAGGAATTGATGTGCGTTCTTCCAAAATTATAGCCAATGCCCTTTGCACGGGAAAAATAGCGCTCCATAAAGAGCTTTTTCTACACGCCGGAAAGAAGGGAATAATTATATGCTGACGATTACGTAAAAGCTCCGCCAAATCCAATAACACTTTGATATTCGATCTCATCAAAAACATTAATGACACCTGCTTCGGTGATTTCGGGAACGTTGCCTGCTTTGATGTACGCTTCCTCAAAATAGAGGTTCATCGATGGAACAGATGTAAAAATTTTCATACGTTGATCTCCCCATATTGATTTCGATATCATTATAGCACAGCGGAAGAAAAAGTCAATATTTAGCATTAAGATGACCTGATGCGGCATTGACAAAAATCATTTATTATGATACAATAATAAAAACACGGAGGTGTAGATATGGAGCATAATAAAAAATTAAGAAGAGTACTTGTTAATATTGATATAAACAGTGTGACAAAGCCCTTCCTCGACAGGGTAGCAGAGTCCGAAAATGTGACCGAGGCAGATCTGTATCCCTTTGTGGACGTTTACGCAGGACACGGAGTTACTGACGTTGCTCTCAATGTTTTCTGCCAGTACTCTGCTGTTGATTCGAAAGTGATCAGCGACTACAGAGCAAAATACGAGCAAAAAATCGAAAACGGAGTAGAGGTAGACTACCGCGATTATTACAAATCGATTTATCGCCTCAATGTAGAGTGCGGAATAGATCCCTATGATGTTTGGTTCAGAAGATGCGCCGAGAAGGGGATGAAAGGCTGGTTGTCCATCAGAATGAACGACTGCCACTGTCCCGATGATGATGCCTGCTTCCTGCGAAGCGATTTCTTCTATGAAGCCAGGGAAAAGGGCTGGATGGTCGGCTCAAAGTACGGATATTACCGCTACTGCTTCGATTATTCCCATAAGGAAGTAAGAGCGAAGATGCTTGACTATATTGATGAACAGCTTGGAAGATATGATACTCCCGGACTTGAGCTCGATTTTCAGCGTGAGATGACCTGCTTCGACTATCAGAGCGGCAAGGACTACACCCCTATTATGACCGAATTTTTAAGATCAGTTAAAAAGACCGTTGAAAAGTACGAAAAAAAGCGCGGACACAAGATAGATATTTCCCTGCGCCTTTGCCGCAGTATTGAGGATAATTTGGGTTATGGCTTTGATGTGCAGGCTTATAACGATGAAGGACTTGTGGATTCCATCACGCCCACGGGAAGATGGAGCTCTCATGACTCCGATATGCCCCTTAAGGAATGGATGGAGTGCCTGCCGAATATTGAGATTTACGCAGGCATAGAGGCACTTACGAATAACAGAATGCTTTCTACAACGCCCCTTAAGATGGGATATATTGCAAACTGCGTGTCGGATGATCCTCACGGTATATATTTCTACAACCATTATATTGATCCCAACAGCGGAGAGGAGAGCTACGGCGATAAACTGAAGCTTTTTGAGGCGGCAGCCTTGCCCATAGAGCAGATCATAAAAGAGCCGCTTCACCATGTAGTCACCTTCCAGGATACCTGCCCCGACGAGGCTTCGCGCTGGATGCCTTTCCCCAAAAGACTTGGCAAAGGACAGAAATATATCGTTCCTATAAAGACAGGTATCGCTCCCGCAAGACCGGCGACCCTTATCTTCGGCACGAGAGCCGACCGAATTGACGACCTTGATATTTCCATCAACGGCAACCCGGTTACCGGATTCAGAAAGCTCAACGAAGAGGAAAAGATCATCTATCTCGGTGATGCCATGAGAGTGGGCGTATGCTTCTACGAAGCTCCCGTTACCCTTGACCTCGAAAAGAGTTATCAGCAGCTTTGTGCGGTTGTCAAAAAGGGAAGCGTTGTACTGCGCTATGCCGAAATCGATATTTTATAACAGTAACCGATATTACATAGTTGATGGATGAGATTGCTGTAATTGCTTATGATCTACTGCGCCTTAAAACGGCGGCATATGCAGTTACGGCAATCTTTGTTTCTTTTTATATTCGGTGGGGTTTATACCGTAGCTGTATTTGAAAACCTTTGAAAAATAATTGTAATCGGGAATACCGCACCTTACCGCGATCTCATTTATGGAAAGATCTGTAGTGGTTAATAATTTGCAGGCGTATGTAAGCCTGCATTTTTTTATATATTCCGCAGGCGTGCAATAAAAATATTTATTACAGATACTGTAGATCTCATACCGTGAAAGGTGAAATTCAGCGCATAGGGTCGTAACTGAAAGAGGCTTCGCAAGATTTTCGTTTATATATTTGTTGATTTGTGTGTCTATGGCGGTGTCATGAAACTGCAAAAGGGTTTTTAAAAGCTCATATCCGGCGCAGGCATCTAAAATATGAAAGGCAGAACTGAGCTTGCGCTTAGAAATAGTGGGCAGACTGTCATATGCTCCGCGAAGCTTCTCTTTAAGATATTCGGGGATGTCTTTGTTTAAATTTGTAAAGTCGTTTTTTCGGTCGCTTTTTATTTGTCCTAGCATAATGAAGCCCCATGTAGTGCATCCGCTTTCCGACGCTTTCCGTCAGAATCTTGATGATTTTACTGCGATCTGCCGCGTGGTAAAGGGCATGAAGCGCTTCAACCTCGGATGCATCGGTGCGAGAACCACGGCTTTCAAGACAGTTCGCTTTGATGAGGTGACCTTGCAGAGATACGGCATCAATGTTGAAAGCTTCGACCTTTCCGAGCTGATTTTCAAGGTTCAGGCGAAATCGGACGACGATGCGGCAGTGCTTGCAAAAATAAAGGCACTTGAAAATTATACCGACTTCACAAAAGTGCCCGAAAAAAACAAGCTTATGCTTGCGAAAATTTCCGTTGTGATCGACGAATACATAGAGGAGTACCATCTCGATGCAATTACGCTCAAATGCTGGAACGAGATGGAAACGATCCTCCGTGTTTGTCCTTGCGTGCTGATTTCCGAGCTTAACGACAGAGGGATCGTATGCTCCTGCGAGATCGACCTTACCAGTGCCATCACCATGCGTGCAATGCAGCTCGCCAGCGGTAAGCCCACAGCTTGCCTTGACTGGAACAACAACTACGGCGATGACGAAAACAAGGTCATCCTTTTCCACTGCGGACCGGTGGCGCAGAGCCTTATGGCAGGCAAGGGTATTGTTACCGAACACAAAATGTTCGCAAAGGGCGACCCCGGCAGCGGTTGGGGCACAAACGAGGGAAGAATTGCCGCGTTTGATATGACCTTCTCCAACGGCTTTACCGAGGATGGCAAGCTCAAGGTATACGCAAGCGAGGCAAGATTCACCGATGACGTGATCGAAGATGCCTTTTTCGGATGCGGCGGCGTTGCGGAAATTCCGGATCTTCAGAACAAGCTTCTTCGTCTTGCAAAGGGTGGCTTCAAGCATCACACCACGGTTGGTGTCGGACATATGAAGTATGTTCTCGAGGAAGCCTTCGGAACATATCTCGGTTATGAAATTATTGATATTGAGGGGTAAAAGACTTAAAACGAGTCGTTTTCAGACTAACAAGTTTGTGGCTTTCACGGCGCAGACGTGAATTTCCTAACTAAAACCGCCACAAAACTTCTAAACCGTTAGAAAGGAATGGTTATAATTATGTTAGTAGGATTAAAAGAAGTTTTAAAATACGGCGTGGGATACATCAAGGTTGACTACAATATCGACGGGGGACTTGGTACAGAGGTCGATGCCGACAGTTTCGGCGACGGACTTCTTGCCCACAACCGGGCATACATGGATTTTATCGACGAGGTTACGGCTAAATATCCCGATCTGATCCTCGAAAACTGCTCAAGCGGCGGTATGAGAATGGAGTATATGTCACTTGCTCACAGTCATATCCAGTCCACAAGCGATCAGGAGAAACGCATATATTTCGGCGGCTTCGGTGACGGGTGTTATCCCCGAGCAGTCGGCGGTTTGGTCATATCCCGTTAAAGGATGCGGCTGCGATGGGGTGGCGGTAAATATGATAAACGCCATGCTTCAGCGTATCCACATGAGCGGCGAAGTATGGGCACTTAACGATGATGAATATGCCCTTGTAAAAGAGGGTATTGCGGTGTACAAAGCCCTGCGCGCAGATACACCGTCATCGCGTCCATTCTTCCCCATAGGTCTGCCACGGCACGGAGATAGCCACTTCGTCAGCGCTCAGCGATGCAGTGAGCGCATCCGCATGGCTGTATACTCCTATGAGCCTGCACCATATGCACTCCATATTCCCATGGGGAATATAAGCGATGTAAAGGTGCTGTATCCGTCATCTTCTGACTGTGCGGTTACAAAGACTGCGGACGGTATCGATGTTATATTTCCTCGCGCCAACATGGCTGTTCTCATTGAGGCAAAGTAAGGGAGCTGTTGCACTTAAGTGCAACAGCTCCTCAAACTGTCGAAAAACATCTTACAAAAGAGCAATTATAAAAAGCTGCACAAATGAATAAGGCCCCCCCACTGGGGTAGCGAAGCGGCGGTGCGTTAGTGAATGACTGCCGGTGGCAGTCAGAGCCGCAACGTGACCGAACCGCAGTGAGAGCTGGCGCCGTAGGCGACTGAGAGGGCGAATATTTGCTAAAACCCTCTCCGTCAGCCGTTGGCTGCCACATTCTCTCCAGCAATACCGCTTTTGCGGTATTGCAAACGGGAGAGTCTCTTTAACGGTTTCACTTTTTTCTAAAATGACAAATGCAGTTTTTTGAAACAACTTTTTCGACAAGCTCAACAGCTCCTTGCTGTATTGTATCAATTCTCGTCTGCTTCTGCGGATGCATCGGTTATTCCCTTGCGGATCCCTTTGGGGGATATGCCGTACTGCTCGCGTATAAGTCTGGCAAAAGTCTTATTGTTGGGAATACCCACCGACTGGGCGATGGATGAAATGGGAAACGCAGTTTCCCGAAGCAGTGGGAGAGCTGCCTCCAGTCGGCGGTTGGTCAGATACTGATAAAAAGTTGAGCCGGTAAATTCCTTGAACAGTTGACAGAAATGGGTCTTCTCGTATCCTGCCATATCAGCTGCTTTTCCGAGGGTGATCGGCTCTTGATAATGACTGTTAATGTAAAAAACTACGGACTGTATGGTTTGAAGGGCGTGCCGATTTTTGGAGGAGGAATTGGGAAGAGCCACGGAAGGCAGTGCCTCCAGCAGCGCGGCGGCAATTCGTATGAGATAGGATGAAACACGCATACGGCTTATTACCGTTTCAATATCGGTGTCGTCCTGATGCTCTTCGCTCATGGCAAGCTTTTCCCGACTTATGGCGTGAAAGAGCGGCTCGATCTTGCTTAGCTCCGATGAAGTTTCATTTGAAAAAGAATGAAACAGATCCACAAAACGCCGTTCCGTGAAGGGACGGAAATTTTCACCCAGCAATGGATATCCTATGTCAAGACGAAGAACCTTATTTCCCTTATCCGAAACCTCAATACGGTGTACAGAGGTGCTGGGGATGATCAGCATATCTCTTTCCGACAGGCAGTAAGGCGTGCCTTCAATAAAAACAGTAACACTGCCGTTTCCGGACATCATGTAGAAGATCTCCAGCTCACTGTGCCAATGGTCACCAAAATCCAAGTGGGATTTGTAAGAAGCGCGGAAAGGGACGATTCCAGTGGACGGAGTTTCGTAAAAAGGAAGACGTCCGGGACGGGATACGGTAGGTTTATCTGGCATAATAAAACCGCCTTTCCTTATGATAAATTCACCTTGCGGATGTTCCGCTGTTTTTATTATATCACAAATCCTTCGGCTTGAAAAGACATAAAATTAGGAAAAGAGGCGCAAAAATTTGGATGAGATTTTGGTGAGATAATTCCATGGTAATTATAATCAAAGGAAGTGATTGACATTATATAAATAATATTGTATAATAAAATTTTGGATAAGTAATATTTCCAAAATCGAAAAGGAGAAAATAAATCATGAGCGATATTCTTACATACTGCCGCCCGGAGGATGTGGGTGTACATCCCGAATGGGTCGAGGATTACATAAATACCGTAAACCGCGCCGGAAAGGTACAGCATGGCTTTCTTATGATACGCGGAACCTCGGTATTTGCCGAGGGTTACTATAAGCCCTTTCACAAGGATTGGCTGCACCGCATATACTCTGCATCGAAATCCTTCACATCCACGGCGATAGGTATGCTTTACGACGAGGGAAAGATTTCTCTTGACGATCCTATTATAAAATATTTCCCGGAGCAGGATGACGGAACTGTCCATCCTTATATCCGTGAGATGACCATTCGTCATATGTTAATGATGTCCACCTGCCATGTGAGGCAGGCATACAGAGGATTTGAACCCGACTGGATAAAAGTTTTTTTCCATCCGGCTCTCGAACCCGATCACCCCGCCGGAACGGAATTCCGATACGATACATCCGGAACCCATACCCTCTGCGCTTTGGTTGAGAAGCTGACGGGCAAGACCTTCCTTGAATACCTCAAGGACAAGGCACTGCGCGAGCTGGGTTTCTCCGAGGATGCCTGGTGCGTTGAAGCTCCTGAAGGAACCGCTTGGGGCGGCTCTGGAGTTGAATGTACAACGAGAGATCTTGCAAGATGCGCACTGCTGTATGCCCACGGTGGCATGGTAGGCGGGAAGCGTTATTTAAGCGAGGAATACGTAAAAGCCGCAACCTCAAAGCAGATCGATAATTTAAGCTTCGACGACGGAGCGGTGGACGTCATTATCGGTCACGGCTACGGATATCAGATATGGTGTATGCGTGACGGGGCTTTCGGCTTTACCGGAATGGGCGGACAGCTTGCTGTAATCGTTCCCGATAAGGATTTGCTGTTTGTTACCAACAGCGATACCCAGGGCGATGAGGATGGATATCATGTTTTTGCCGAATGGTTCTTCGAAACCGTAGCGAAAAAGCTGACTGAGGATAAGCTACCTTACGATGAAAGGGCGTATGCCCATATGCAAGCAGTTCTGGGCGGACTTGAGCTAAATGTACCTTTCGGCGAGGTCAGCTCGCCCATGGAAGAATCAGTGAATGGCGTTTATTATGAGCTTGATGAGAACCCCATGCAGATGGCAGGCTTCAAGTTTGAAATTAACGGCACGGTGGGAATGCTCACCTATGAAACCGCACGGGGAACGAAATATTTCCCCTTCTGCCTCGGCAGATACGCAGACACCGTTTTCCCGGAAACTCACTATTCCGGCAAGCGTATACAGATGCCGGCAGACCGTCCCTACCGCTGTCTTAACTGCGGAGTATGGGAATCGGAAAACACCCTTCTCATCCGCACCTATATAATCGACGATTATTTCGGCAACATGGCGGCGAGATTCACCTTTGAGGGCAATTCGGTCAGTCTGAAGATCACAAAGACAGCAGAGTGGTTCCTTGACGAATATGTAGGAGAAGCCACGGGTAAGCGGAATTAAAATAAACGGAATAACCCCCTCACCAACGATTGAAGGGAAAATCAAAACAGCCGGGCAGGATAATTTTCTGTATCCTGCCCGCAAATATTGTTTTTGAAACAAGCTATTTACTTATTCGTATATATGATTTGATTCATTATTTTCCCGAGCTTATTTTTGCGCGGTAGCTTTCAACTTCCCAGTTTACAATAAAGTCAACAAGGTCGTCGCTCATACCGAAATATCCACCATAATTACGGGATGCGTGGAAAACCTTTACCTGGTCGAGAAAGACATCCCGAACGGTGGCGAGCTGCTTTTCGTATGTACCGAGCACAATTGTACCCTCGCCTTTTATAATGACGACACGCGGGGGATATCCATTTTCGATATTGAATATCTGCACCTTTTTTACGAGTTCTTCCTTTGTCGTCGAAGAATCGATCGTTAAGTAGTTTGCCTTGCAATAAACGATATGGTCGGGTGTCGGACTGTTGAAATCAGGATCAAAGGAAGCCACATCTCCGCCGGCTAAAAAATCGGAATATGCGGTTTTTGTCAGTTCATTAAGCCACGAACAAAGATTCTTTCTCACTGCGGTTTTCGCAGATGCGGCATATTCGTCAAGATTGTTCATCATGTCGGATACAAGCTTATCAATTTCCTCTACAGTGTCGCCGGCGAAGAAAACGCCGTGATTCTGCAAAAATAACAAGCAGGCATCCTTTCCGGTTTTGTTTTTGTAAGAATCAAGCTTATCGCGGCATATAGAAGCGAGAATATATCCGGGGCGGCAAGCATCTACCCAAACCGATTCCGGGAAAAGTTTCTCCGCAATAGCTTTACCAAGTTTAGCGCAGGTCATAGCATTGACCGCCGACGGATGAACATGAAGCACAAATTTTCCCGGAAAGAGATCATGCAAAAGCGTTTCGACGCTTGGACGCCGGGTTTCGCCTTCTACTCTTGCCGCCATCATATCGTTCAGGACCTGGCTCTCGCGCTCCGCTTCATTTTCGGAATAGCTAACATTCCACATTGCAGCCAGCTTTGCACGGTCAAGACGAACAAAAACTTCCGCTTTTATTGTTGCAAGGGAAGTCCCCGAACCTTTAACATAAAGAGTGGTGTCGGTTTTAAACGACGTATTTCCGCCGCCGGCCAGTACGTATCTCGGGTCAGCACCGTAACGGTTTGACATTTCTTCAAGCAGTTTCAATTCTTTCATAATGTTCTCCATCAAACGCGCTTTGAAAGCACATCTCTTTCGTATTCTTCGACTTCACTAAACCATTTTTCCGATGCTTCGATTCCGCTGCTTCGATTCCGCTGCGTCTGCAGAACTCATCCCATACAGCACCCATCGGCATAGTTTTAAGCTCCTCCTGGAGTACCATAAGCTTTGTGAACTGTTCGCTGTCCTGAAGCTCTGCCAAGGTCTTATGCGGAGTCAGAAGCGCCGAAAGCAATGCTTTTCTGAAGCTGCGAAGACCGACTATCCATGCAGCGATACGGTTAATGCTCGCATCAAAGAAATCGAGTGCTATCGAGATATCGTTCATTCTGCCGCTGGCGACGATCTCTTTTGCTATCTCCTTTGTTTCGTCATCAAGACGAATAACATGGTCAGAGTCCCAACGCACACCGCGGGTAATATGCAGCGCCAGTTTATCGTTCAGAAGCAGAAGTGAAGAAATTTTATCGGAAACAAGTTCGGTCGGATGATAGTGGCCGTTGTCCATAAGCGGAACAAGTCCGTTTGCCGCCGCATATCCGAGAGTAAACTCAGCTGAACCTACGGTGTAAGATTCAACGCCGATACCAAACACCTTTGATTCGAGGGTTACATAGACTTTACTCTTATCGTACGGCTCTGCGAATATTTCATCAAGGGATTTCTTGAATCGTCTGCGGGGACCGATACGGTCTGCCGGAGTATCCTTGAGTCCGTCCGGTATCCATATGTTCATAACGCAGGGCATTCCTGTTTCGTCCGCAAAGTATTCGGAAATTCGGATGCATGCCTTAACGTAATTTACCCAGAATGTACGGATCTCCTCTTTAGCCGAGGCGAGTGTCATACCTTCTGCCTTGGGATGGGAGAAACAAGTGGGGTTAAAATCCAGTCCGAGTCCTCGCTCTTTAGCAAATTTAACCCATTTTTCAAAATGCTTCGGCTGCAGGGCATCTCTGTCGGCAAATTCGCCGGGCTCAAAGATCGCATAGCACGCATGAATATTAAGTTTATGTTTTCCGGGAACGAGGGAAAGCACCTTGTCGATATCTGCCATCAGTTCTTCGGGAGTGCGTGCCTTACCGGGATAGTTACCGGTGGTTTGGATACCGCCGGAAAGGGCTTCTTTGTTATCAAATCCGGTAACGGCGTCCCCCTGCCAGCAGTGGATGGATACACTGATATTTTCGAGGGTTTCGAGAGCCTTATCGGTATCAATACCGTAGGTTTTATACAGATTTTTTGCTTCGTAATAACTCATATCAAACATCCTTTCGATAATTAACTACATTAATGATAGCATAATAAAACAAAAAATAAAGGACATGGCTTGTTTAAAAAAGTGTCCTTATTTGTATTGATTTTTCAGGGGAATGTGATAAAATAGAGTTGGGGTGATTTTATGATCAAGCAGGAAATACTAAATAAACTAATGCCGGTCA
Organism: Candidatus Flemingiibacterium sp.; assembly: GCA_045649205.1. Lineage (GTDB taxonomy): Bacteria > Bacillota > Clostridia > Oscillospirales > CAG-272 > Flemingiibacterium. The sequence continues at coordinate 2,746 of JAZRPJ010000083.1, read as the reverse complement.
CCGCTGAGGAGCTTGCCATTCTTGACAAGGCGGAGGTGGACAAAAGCATATATACAACTAACGGCGGCAATATTATCCACAGTAAAAAGCTTCTTTCCGAAGGGAAGCTTATAAGCGTGCGTACACATACCCGTTTTGTCCGATTTCCGGAGCATACTCATGACTATATTGAGGCTGTCTATATGTGCACCGGGAAAACGACCCATATTATTAACAGTAGGGAGCTTATACTGAATGAGGGCGAGATTCTTTTTCTCGGACAGACCGCAAAACAGGAGATACTGCCTGCCGGTGAAAATGATGTTGCGGTGAATTTTATCATTCAGCCCTCATTTTTCGATAAAACTCTTGAAATGCTTGGTGCGCATGATTCGCCTATAAAGAATTTCCTCATACGCTCCCTTTTTGAGGGCGAGAATCGGGGATGCCTGCATTTCAAGGTTGCCGGCGTGCTTCCGGTGCAAAATCTTATTGAAAACCTTATCTGGACACTTATCAACAGCATTGCGGACGAGCGGAGCATCAATCAGATAACCATGGGACTGCTCATCATGCAGCTTCTTAACCACACTGACAAGTTGGTTTATGAATCCCGAGAGGACCGCGCGGTAATGGAGATATTCCGTTACATCGAGGGTAATTACAAGGACGGAAGTCTCGGCGAGGCGGCGCGGATCCTGCATTATGATTTTTACTGGCTCAGCCACGAAATAAAGAACCGTACCGGGCGCACCTACACCGAGCATGTACAGGAAAAACGGTTGTCCCAGGCGGCATTTCTTCTTAAGAACACAAACCTTTCGGTGGAGGAGATCTCCGGAGCTGTAGGCTATGAAAATAAAAGCTATTTCCACCGCATCTTCAGTGCGAAATTCGGTGCGAGTCCGAAGAAATATAGGCAGCGGTAAGGGGCAGTCTTATAGGTAGAACGCTCCCCGAAATATTCGGCACTGTTTATCTATTCTTTCTGTAAGCAAGCGGCCGAATACCGCATTTTTTCAAAAACAGATTTGAAAAGTAGTGTGCATCGCTGTAGCCGAGGGTGGATGCTATTTCTCCGATCGACATATTCGTATCCGAAAGAAGTGTCTTTGCCATATTGAGCTTTCTGCCAAGCTGGTATGCGTAAGGGGTCGTCCCGAACTCTCTGCCGAAAAGCTTCAGACAGTAATCGGGAGAGCGGAATATCAGCTTCGCAAGCTCGTCTGCAGTTACTATCTGTCCCGGATTTGAGTCGATATATTTTTTCATCACGGAGGCTTCTTCACAGGACTCCGGCTCATCGTCGGCAAAGGAAAGCCTCGCGAGTATTTCCACAAATAGCCCCTGCAATGCTGCTTCGGCTTCACCCTCCGGAACGGTGGGATCAACCATGGTCAGTACACGCTCAAAAAGCGGCTTCAAGCCTGTACCGTCAAAGTAATTCTTGCCGGCGAGTCCGTATGAAGCCACAAGTCCGGCACACATGCTGCCTGAAACATTCATAAACCCATATTTTGGAATTGGGTCTGCTTATTACATCTCCCATGCTTATAACCGAGCTTTATTATGCCTCACGTCCCGTTGCATACTGCCGTGTATCATACGAAAGCCTCGACGGAAAACCTCACGCTGTAAAGGTTCGCTTTACCGTCAGTGAGGAGCTTTGCCTTAATGAAAGAGGCGAGGGGCGCGCGCTTGCGTATCCGGTATCCATTGACGGGGTTACCGCAATCAAAATGGGAAGCGGAAGCCAGAATGTACTTTGGCGTTCCGGTGACGATATCAGAATCGATTGGGGCTATTTCTATCTCGGCGCATACTGGAAAAAAGGCGGTAAGACCATTGAGGAAGCTATCGCTGAAGCGGCTTGCGAGTATGACTGCCTGCTTCGCCGCTGTAACGAATTCTCCGAGAAGCTGAAAAACGATGCTATTTCTGTCGGAAGCGAAAAATATGCGGAGCTGCTTATGCTTTCCTACCGCCAGATAATGGCGGCGCACAAGCTGGTTGTTGACAAGGACGGAAATAATCTCTACATTTCCAAGGAGTGCGCCTCCAACGGCTGCAGCGCAACTGTTGACGTTACTTATCCTTCGGCGCCTATCTTCCTTAAATACAATACCGAGCTGCTTAAGGGCATGCTCCGTCCTGTTATGCATTACGCCGCATCCGAGGCATGGCCCTATGGAGTTTAAGATCGGTGATGAAAAAGTATATCTTTCACCTGTACTCGATATGTTCAATCGTGAAATTATATCTTACTCTATTTCGACGAGTCCAAATTTGTGGCAAATACGAGAAATGTTAGATGGCTTATTTGCCAAACTACCAACCGATGCCCGACCTATCTTCCATTCTGATCAAGGTTGGCAATATCAACATGCCGAATACCAACGTCTTCTTGCCGAGCACAACATTACACAAAGTATGTCCCGAAAAGGAAACTGTATGGACAATGGCATAATGGAAAACTTCTTCGGCAGGTTGAAAGTTGAAATGTATTACGGAGAAAAATTTGAATCCCCTCGGGGATTCATTGAAAAGTTGGAGGAATACATACATTTCTACAACTATGAGAGAATCTCTCTCAATTTAAAAGGAATGAGCCCAGTGGGGTACCGAGCTCATTCGCAACAAATTTAATATTTAATTTTTGTCTAAACTTTTGGGTTCACTTCAATCATTCTTGTCTTACTATTTTGTTTAATCAAACGCAGCGTGCATAGTATTTATATTAAATTTCTTCCAAATACTTGTCAAATTG
>JAZRPJ010000082.1:0-4308 GCA_045649205.1 Candidatus Flemingiibacterium sp. | reverse complement strand
GCTTTTTCTATTTTGAAAAGGGGCTATGCCGTGTGCGCCGCCAGGTGGTGGACTCCTATAATTGGGAGCAAAGCAAGAAAAAGCTTATCGCCTCCGACCGTGACATTCTCATTCGCACCGACGGAACAGAGTTCCCTATCCCTACCGATTATACCGTCACCGCCTATTCGAACGGCATGATCCTTCTCGAAAAGGACGGATTTTACGGCTTCATGGATACCACGGGCAAATGGGTCATCCAGCCGGTCTATACCCATGCAGAGCCTTTCTCCGAAGGGCTTGCGGTTCTCGGAAAGGACGGCAAAATGGGCATTATCGACACCGAGGGGAACTTCCTCGTGCCCATGCTTTTCGACCATATCGAGCGCCCGTCGGGGGGACTTATTACCCTCTTTGATGTTCAGCACGGCTGGGCAGTCATGAATAAATGCTACTATCCGACATCCAACCAGATAGCGGAATAAATGTAAAATACTGTCAGACCGAAAGGAAAATGACTTTGAAAAAAGCTACCGAATATTATGCCGGAAGCGTGGATGTCTGCGTCATCGGCGCGGGACACGCAGGCATTGAAGCCGCCCTTGCATCGGCTCGCCTGGGGTTATCCACAATCCTGTTTACAATAAATCTTGATGCTGTGGCGAATATGCCCTGCAATCCATCCATCGGCGGAACGGGCAAGGGACACCTTGTCTACGAAATCGATGCCTTGGGGGGCGAAATGGGAAGAGCTGCCGACAAGGTGACTCTCCAGAGCCGTATTCTGAACCTGGGAAAGGGCGCGGCGGTTCATTCCAAGCGTATCCAGGCTGACCGGGCGAAATACAAGAGAATAATGAAAAGCACCCTGGAAAACACCAAAAATCTTCGCCTCATTCAGGCGGAGATCACCGATATTCATTTCGAGGACGGTAAGGACGGACGGCGTGTTTCCTCGGTAGTCACCGCAATGGGTGCAAGATGGGATTGCAAGGCGGCAATTATCTGCTCCGGTACTTTTCTCCGCGGACGTATTATCGTGGGCGAGGTTTCATTTGAATCGGGACCGGACGGTATGCTCCCTGCAACGGAGTTGAGCGATTCCCTTCTTAATGAAGGCATTAGGCTCATGCGCTTCAAGACGGGCACTCCGGCAAGAGTTCACAGGGATTCCATTGATTTTTCACAGCTTGAGATCCAGCCCGGCGACAGCCATATCGAGCCATTTTCCGTGGACAGCGACCGGGATGCTGTGGAAAAGATCGAACAGCTCCCCTGCCACATCGTCTACACCAATGAAAAAACTCACGATATAATAAGGAAGAATATTTCCCGTTCTCCCCTTTATTCGGGCATGATCGAGGGCGTGGGCCCCCGGTATTGCCCCAGTATTGAGGACAAGGTGGTCCGCTTTGCCGACAAAGAGCGTCATCAGCTGTTCATCGAGCCAATGGGCGAGGATACAAAGGAAATGTACATTCAGGGCTTTTCTTCGTCGCTTCCCGAGGACGTGCAGATAGAGATGCTCCATTCCCTCACCGGCTTCGAAAATGCCGAAGTTATGCGCACCGCCTATGCAATCGAGTACGACTGCATTGACCCGACCCAGCTTTTCGCCACCCTGGAATTCAAGAAAATTTCGGGACTTTACGGTGCAGGACAGTTCAACGGCACCTCCGGCTACGAGGAAGCCGCCGCCCAGGGACTTGTGGCAGGCATCAACGCCGCCCTAAAAATAAAGGGTGAAGAAGAAATGATCCTCACCCGTCAAAGCTCCTACATTGGCACGCTGATCGACGATCTCGTGACAAAAGGCACCAACGAGCCTTACCGCATAATGACCTCCCGTTCAGAATTCCGTCTGCTCCTGCGGCAGGACAATGCCGCCGAAAGACTGACGCCCATAGGCAGACGTGTGGGACTTATCCCCGATGAGCGATATGCGGCATTTGAAACAGAGCAAGCGCAGATCAAGGCAGAGATCAAGCGTATCGAATCCACCTCCGTGCCCCGGGACGGGAAGCTGCAGGCACTCCTCGCAGAAAACGGATCTACTCCCGTAAATACGGGCATACGCCTTTCCGAGCTTCTCCGTCGACCGGAGCTTACCTACGAAAAACTGGCTATAGTGGACGTGACCCGTCCCGAGCTTCCGCCCCGTGTCCGAGAGCAGGCAGAAACATCGGTAAAATACGCCGGATATATAAAACGACAGCTTGCCGAGGTTGCACGCACGGCAAAGCTTGAAGAAAAGAAGCTCCCCCACCCCTTCGACTACTCCGAGATCAAGGGAATCCGCATCGAGGCTATGCAGAAACTCAATAAATTCCAGCCGCTGAATATCGGTCAAGCCTCGCGAATCAGCGGAATCTCCCCGGCGGATATTTCGGTTCTGCTTATTTATTTTGGAAGTCAAAAGGGAGGAAAGAGCGATGATTGACAGAGAGCTGTTTCAGGCGAAATTGTCAGGTGTCGCCGAGAAGAACGGGCTTTCGCACCTTATATCGGGCGAAGTCTGCAAGAAGCTTTACAGCTTGACTCTCCGTATGCTTGAGGTCAATGAGCACATGAACCTCACCGCCATCTGCGATCTTGACGGAATCCTGTTGAAACATTACATTGACTCCCTCACAGTATCAAAATACATCCCCGAAAATCAGAGAATCATCGACGTGGGATGCGGCGCGGGATTTCCTTCCCTGCCATTGGCTATTGCCAGACCGGATCTTGAAATCACCGCCCTCGACAGCACCGCCAAGCGTGTGGATTACATCCGTGAAACGGCGGAGCTTTTAGGGCTTTCAAACATCCTCTGCGTTACGGCGAGAGCGGAAGAATTGGCTCATGACGTGAATTTTCGCGGTAGATTTGACGTAGCGACAGCGAGAGCTGTGGCAAGGCTCAACGTACTCGCGGAATTGTGCATCCCATATGTGAAGTTGGGCGGCAAATTTATCGCCATGAAGGCAAACGCCGATGACGAAACGAAGGAGGCATACACCGCCATCAAAACTATGGGCGGCGGACTTGCCGAGCTTAACAAATTTGAGCTTGTTTCGGAAGATCCCGGTGAGGAGAATCCGCGAGGCATAGTTCTCGTCGAAAAAACCGCCGAAACCCCGAAAATTTATCCGCGTAATAACTCACAAATCAAGAAAAAACCTCTTTAACCCCTTTATGCTCACATATTTTCGACAGTCTGTCAAATTTTTCGGCAGACTGTCTTATTTTTTTCTCGTCAAAATTCGTGCCGGAAATGGAGTTTTTTGTGGTATTATAGAGTTAATAACATAAAAGGAGTAAAAATATGCCGCCGTTAAACAGTGTTTTTTCAAAACAAGCCGTAAAATTCCCCCTCCCAACCGAGGATTTCGGGCGAATACATAATTTATCCATAGAGCGAATCATGCCGAACCCTCTACAGCCTCGGCGAATTTTCGAGGAGGATTCCATTCTCCGTCTTGCGGACAGTATCCGCAGGTACGGTATTCTCCATCCGATCACCGTTCGTAGGGTGGATTCGGAGGGCGATTTGTTTGAAATTGTAGCCGGCGAGCGGCGTTTTCGCGCTGTGAAGCTTCTCGGCATGAATACGATTCCTGCCATTATTATAAGGGCGGACAAGCAGAAATCTGCCGAGCTTGCCATAATTGAGAACATTCAACGCGAAAATCTCAATATTTTCGAGCAAGCTGCCGCCATTGCCACCCTCATTGACGCCTACGGCATAACCCAGGAGGAAATTGCCGCAAAGCTGTCGGCGAGTCAGTCTTTTGTGTCGAACAAGCTGCGAATTCTGCGGCTTACGCCTCCCGAACGGGAGAAGATCCTCGCTTACGGCTTATCCGAACGTCACGCGAGAGCTTTACTGCGGCTTGAAAATGCCTCGGCACGGCTTTCAGTTATTGAGCATATATATAAGCACAACCTCAATGTCGTTGCCGCCGAGAAGTACATCGACCGGCTTATTTCGAAGGCTTCTGCGCCTAAATCCCCCCATCCGCCGCGAAAGGTGATACTCAAGGATATCCGGATTTTTTACAACACCATTGATCGGGCCATTTCTATTGTCAAGCAGGCAGGGATTAACATCGAATCCGAACGAATTGATGAAGGGGATTCTGTTTGTCTTACAATCCGAATCCCGGCAGATGTTTCACGTGGAACATCGTCGACAGGGGGATAATGTTTCACGTGAAACATTGAAAGGCATTGGGGGTGCCGCGATGCCTACGGCGCGGCTCGGTTCGAGAAGCTTCTCATTACCGATGCCGTTCTCGGCAGCGGGGGGCGAAACTCGGAGGAGGGGGAACCATACTGCGTAAAGGC